>JAOUKJ010000809.1 GCA_029882675.1 Cyclobacteriaceae bacterium | reverse complement strand
GTCTTCTGTAGCACTACCGGCATTACCGGGGGCGACATACACCTTTTCAACATTATTTGATTGTGCCGCCTTCCACGCCAAGGCGTGTTCACGACCACCGCCGCCGATGACCAGGACTTTATTACTCATGGATAGTTCCTTCCGGTTGATTCTTAATCAGTGCTCAGTAGCTGGAGCGTTATTAAACCGGACGTATTTTGCAGTTTCGTGCAGCCCAATGCAAAGTTGCTGATACTGTTTAGCGATTTCAGGGTGTTGGCTAATCACATTTTGACGTGGGTTGGCGGCATCAAGCTGAAAAAGATGCGCCTGACTGCCATCGGCAAAACTGCGGTAGAGGTACTGATCGCCAATCAGACTGATCTCAGGATTTCGACTATGCGTGATGGTAAAGGCATAACGGTCCTGTTCAAACTGGGGATCGCGCAAATCACGGCCAAAAGTGGTGTTGGTATATTCGGGTAAAGCCAGACCGGCCAGTGTCGGTAGCGCATCGACTTCGCTGGCAACCATTGAATGGGTTTCGGTTTGTTTGATAATGCCCGGTGCATAAATTACAAAAGGCACATGGACATGGTGGAGGTTGAGCTGTTGAACATATTTAGGAATGTGTGTGCCCTGACCGCCAAGACCATGGTCGCCAAAAAAGGCAAAAATGGTATTTTCGAAGTATTTTTCCTTTTGTGCCGCTTCGATAAATTTACCAATACTGTGATCCATAAAGCGGAAAGAGTTAAATTCACCGACTGAATGGAAACCATATTTTTTTAATAGCTTGATATCCTGATTGTCATAGTTAAAACCATGGTTGTCTTCAGGAATAGTATAAGGGCGGTGATTACCCGAGGTCTGGATAATCGCAAAAAAGGGTTTATCAGTTTGTTTACGCAAGATCTGATTGGCTTCTATAAATAAATGCAGATCAGAAATACCCCAGACATCGATACGGGGTGAGGCATCACTATAACTACCTTCTTCATATATTTTTAAACCAGGAATATTACCGGACAGTATGCCGCGAATATTGCCCCAGTTAGCACTGCCACCGAGAAAATAAAGCTTCTCGTAGTCTTTGAAGCTGTTAATGATGGTGTGTTGCTTAACAATCAGTGGATTACGCGATGAAGTCTTGTTTAGTTCAATATCTGGGATGCCGGTTACCATAGTAAAAACAGAACGTGCTGTTCCTGTATGCGGGGTATAAAAGCGATTATAAAAAATCCCAGATTTAGCCAGCTGATCAAAATTAGGTGTAGGGTTCAGCGGGTTTCCTGCAACACCGACCTTAAAACTGGCAAAGGATTCTAACAGCACAATAACAACATTGGGCCGTTTGGCTACAGGCTTATGACTTTGTATTTTGCGTGAATAATTGAGTGAATCTGGGGTTGAGTTTTTCAGGCCAAGGTAATCTGCCATAACAGGATAATATTGTTTTGCAGTATTTATGTCATAGCCACTATCTTTGTTTTTCATGGTATCAAAGAAATAAAGCACAGGATTAAGTGCAATAGCCGAGGCAAAGGGATGAGGACTGAAAAATGCATCACTCCAACGTAATGGGTAGAAGGAAAACTTCCCATACAGGCCAAAAATATAGATAAAGATAGTTAACGGGATAAACCAGAGTCTGTTTCTTTTGCTCCACTTAACGGATTCCTGAGCAGTTACTCGTACTACTATCGAGTTTAATCCTCGCGCATAGATCCAGACGATGACAGATAGAATAAAAATCCCGAAGATGACGGGGTAAGTCTCCCAGACCATTTGTCC
>JAOUKJ010000205.1 GCA_029882675.1 Cyclobacteriaceae bacterium | reverse complement strand
GATCTCGCCCTGAAGGTCATCACTGTCGCCATCTATCAGGTAGGCCGCTTTCAAGCCGGGCACTTTTTCTATAAACCGTTCTTTCAGGTATTTTCGAAAACTTGCCGGATGCTGATCGTCCATGCCAATATACTCGTCCAGATGGAACATACTCACTTTCGACCAGTCAATACCTTCAGCGGCCACCAGGGCCTCCAAAGTGTCGAATTGACTGGCACCGGTGGCCAGGATAATGTTGACTGCTCCTTTGGCGGCCAGTGTTTCTTTAATTTTATCAGCGGCATCTGCTGCTGCTTTTTTCCCCATAGCGGACTTTGTATCAAATTTTTCTATGTTCATTTTTTATGTTTTTTGTTGATTGTCTTTTTTCTTTCATTCTTGCATCTCTTCCGCGATGAAATGGCTGATCATTTTTTCAAAAATAATGCCAACCAGTTCAGGTGAAACACCCATCTCTATGGCCAAATGTTTTTTCGAAGCAATGACCTGTGCCACTCTTTCTTTATCTGCTACATCAATGGCATTCTTTTTAAAATTAGCCGCACGATGTACATATCTGGCCCGTTCAGCCAATAAAATTACAATTTTTCGGTCTATTGCATCGATACCTGCACGGACATCATTCATGTTTTCGCAATATTCTGCACTTTTCAGATTCCCATTTCTGATTAAACCATAACGGATTTCATCACAAATTTCATTATTTTTCACAACGGCACCTCTTAATGTCCCTTCTTTCATAAAACCACATTTCTCCAACACTCTTTGAGAGGCGGTATTGAAACTGAAGACTCCTGCAATAATACGGCCCAGGCGCAATTGTGCAAAGCCATACTCAACCATTAGTTGCACTGCATTGGTTGCAATGCCTTTGTTCCAATACTCCTGTCTAATCCAATAACCCAGTTCGGCAGAGTGTTTATAAACATCTGTTTGTGGAACAAGACTGACAAACCCTGCAAATTTTCCCTCGTACATGATGCAAAAGTTTACCTGGGGCTCTTTTTCAAGGCATTTCTCCACAAAGTCCTCTGCTTCTTTTTCTGTATAAGGGAAGGGAAAATAATCGCGTACGTTGTCCCATATATTTTTATTGTTGGCCGCCTGGGCCAGTACATTGACGTGTTTGCGGGCTATTGGTTCAAGTGTTACATCAGGTTTCATTGTTTTGTCGAATAAAGTGTTACCGGATACTCAGTAGGTTTCATTTATGGCCTCTAAACCCATCTAATATCTAATATCTAACATCTAATATCTAATATCTAACATCTAATATCTAATATCTAACATCTAATATCTAATATCTAATATCTAATATCTAACATCCAATATCTCCCCCCTACAACTGCATAATCACCCAGGCCAGCAACAGTAATACACCTACAAAAAACCAGCTGATCAGGAACCCAAACACGTCTTCCCGGTATCGTGAGAAAAAATTCTTCCATCTTTCCGCACGCAACCATCCCGGGATATCCGTCAGTAACAGGTCTTTACCCCGCGTAGCTGCAAGTGGTTTTTCCTCACCGGGCGCCAGTCCTTCCTCGTCAGAAACCCGGCTCATATTATCAAAGAAATGGTCAATAGCCGCTTTGGGTTCCGGCCTGGTCAGCAGGCTTATGATAATAAAGGCCCCAAAACCCGCCAGCATAGCCCAGCCGAAATGATCGGGCTGCCATTTATACACCAACTGCAACTTTCCGGCTGCAAGATAGTTTATAATATAATATACTGAAAATGAGGAAATGACGGCCCCCATTGCACCAAAACGATTGGCCCGCTTCCACAATATTCCGCCTAGGAAAATAATGCCCATAAATGCCGCTATGGTCTCTGTAAATAAGAACACCTGTAGTACATTGTCGATGGTTAAAGCAAAAAGCACCCCAAACAAAGACATGAAAAGGCCAGAAAGTCTACCCATTTTCAACAACTGAAAGTCAGAAGGCTTAGCATTGATGAATTTGATATACAGGTTTTTAGTAAACAGGGCACCCGTATTAACCATAAAGTTGGAACAGCTTGACATGTTGGCCGCCACAATGGCTGCGATCATCAAACCAAAAAGCCCCGGGGTGAGCAGCGCTCTACAGGCATAGCCAAAAGCCATCTCAGGATCTTCAAGTGTCACACCTTCTTTGATCACGATGGCAGCGACGATTACACCGGTAAGCGCCCAGCCAATGGTACACAACCGCTTCACCAGCGAACCATAGGTGTTTCCAACCCGCCCGGCCCGTTCGGTATTGCCCGTAGCGCACATTGACACCTGGTGTGGCTGTGCCGTAATACCCACAATGCCGTTTACCGCCAGCATGGCTATAGTAAAAGCCCCCAACCCGCTCGACTCGTTAAAGAGTGAAAAAAAATCTTCCGGAAGTGTCTGCCGCATTCCGTCAAAACCGTCTACCGCTTTCAGCCCAAAGGGAATAAGCATAAATGATAAAATGATAATAAGAAAAGACTGGATAAACTCCGTGCGTGCAGCCGCGATCAATCCACCAAAAAAACTATAAACCAAAAAGGCTACGGTCATCACAATTACGATGGTGTTGGATGAAAGCATACCCCCACTGGCTATATGGATCACCTTGGCTGCCCCTTGCAACATGGCCCCCATGTTAAATACAAAAAAGGTAAGTGCGAAAATAGTATACACAAAGGCTATACGCGCCCCATACCGGTCTTCCAGAATTTCAGCAATGGTAGTGCGTTCACTACGGCGGTAATATGGCGCCAACAGCCAGTAAAAAGGGGTGATCAGCATATTCTTCCACTGGTACCAGATGGTGGCAAATCCCATTTGGTAGGATGCCCCCGTCTGTGCCACAGGCATTTCGGCCTGGGTGCCCGTACCAAATGACTGCCCCATCATAATCCACCACTTAAACTTGCGGTTGCCCCTGAAATAGCTGTCGCTCGTTTTGGCCTTTCGTGCCAGCCAGAGACCGTAGATGGTGATGGATATGAAGTATCCAAAAAGTACAATAGAATCGAGGGTGTTCATATTAGTCGTTAGTGTTTAGTCGTTAGTGTTTAGTCGTTAGTGTTTAGTCGTTAGTGTTTAGTCGTTAGTGTTTAGTCGTTAGTCGTAGTGTTTAGTCGTTAAGTGCCTATAGAATGTTGCCCAATTTATTTAAGCACTACTTCGTTTCTCTCCATTTCACAATATTCTCCTTAATAAATAAATCATCATTCAAATGCGGGTAGGTGCGATAAATCCTGTCAATCTCCGCTGCCTGACCGGAAGACAGCTCATCCTTCGGATCGAGGCACCAGATACCTTTCATGAGGCCCTGGCGGCGAAGCACTTCGTGAAGACCACCTATACACCCCTGAAAATTGTTTTTAACATCGAAAAAAGCCGCGTTGGCATCGGTTATCTCAATGCCCAAAGTGAGCAGGTCATCATACCCACATCTTTCTTCTTTCACCTTTCGGATCGTTTCAAACTGATCCACCACTGTTTTTGTCCATACAGCCCAATGCCCCAATAGCCCACCTACAATCTCCTTTCGCCTCAGCTCGTCCCCTACTTTAAACTGATAGGCGGTCAGCAGGTCGGCCACAATATTGTCGTCATTTCCAGTATAAAGCGCAATTTCATTCCATCGATCCGAGTGGCAAACACCCCGAACCACATCAAGGGTATGGTAACGGTTGAAGGGTGCCATTTTTATTGCCCACACGTTGGGAATATCGGCAAAGGCCTTCCAGAAGTCGTAGCTCAACAGCTTCCCCCCCACTGCCGGCTGGAGGTAAAAGCCAAACAAAGGCATGACCTCTGCTACCTTTTCAGCATGCCTGATCAGTTCACCTTCGGATAGGTGTTGCAGCCCGCCCAGTCCCAAAAGGGCCAGATCATAACCTGCCTTCGCCGCTACTTCAGCCTCCTTCAGGGCCTGGTCTGTTGTGCCAATCACTCCAGCCACCATAACCAGTGTCTTTTCCGCCTTTTTCACTTCTTCAGCAGCCAATAACAAAAGGCGCTCGTACAAGGCTACTTCGGGTTTCCTGATCTCAAATTGGGTGGTATGCACTCCAACCGCTACCCCCCCGACACCTGCTGCTAAATAATACCGCGTTAAAAGTCGTTGGTGTGACTCGTCCAACTTCCGGGTTTCATCCAGCGCGAGTGGATGGGCCGGTATCACCGTTCCCCTGTGCAGCAGTTCTTTTATGTCTTTGGGTAAGCTATTCATTTGCTCTTTTATATCTTAAATTAAAACCTGCAATCAGGTTCATTTTAATATTTTCAAAACATCCTTTCCTCTTTACTTTTTTACCAACTTCCTGCCACTTGACTATATAGACTAAAAGCGCCCTTTTCTTTCCTGAAAGTGTGTGGATTTACCCAGTTGATATCCCTCGTTTTCCACCCATGTAGCCGTCCAGTCAATCATTTCATCTATCGTTACTTCCGCTGCACCGAGTAACCCCATCATCCGGGTGGCGTTGCTCAGCAAAGCATTGGGGGCCGGGGAGTTTTCAAACAGGGGTTGTTTTCCAAACCGCTCACCAAATTTCCCGGCCAACCACTTTATGGAAATGGTCTCCGTGCCTGTCACATTCATAATCAATGGGGGCGACTGACAGTAATTAAGCAGTCGAATGGCATATTCGTTGGCATCGCCCTGCCAAATTACGTTTACATATCCCATGCTCAGATCTATGGGCCTTCCACTCCAAACGGCATTGGCCACCTCCAGCAGGATACCATAGCGCATATCGATGGCATAATTGAGCCGGTAAACCACGACGGGGGTTTTATAAATTCCTGAAAAGTACTCAAACATCCGTTCCCTGCCCTGCACCGACTGACCATACTCACCCACTGGTTCGGTAGGCATTTCTTCTGTAGCGCCACCACTATCAATGTTCGTAAAGGGATATACATTGCCGGTGGAAAAAACGATAATCCTTGAATTTCTGAATTTCTTAGCCGCCAATCCGGGCAGAAAGGCATTCATAACCCACGTATACGACTGGTTATCAGAAGTACCAAACTTAGTTCCGGCCATAAAAAAAACATTTGTCACTTCTGGCAATGCTTTTAAAAAATCCTCATCAAGCAAATCACCGGCCATGGTTTTCACCCCCATTTTTTCCAGTTGTTCCCTTAATGTACCACTTCCAAACCGCGATACTGCAATAATTTCCCGTTCGATACCCGCCTCATCGAGAGCCCTTTTAAGCAACCTGCAAAGGCTTGGCCCCATCTTGCCTCCTGCACCCAACACCAGAAAGTCCCCTTCGATATTTTTCAAATCGCTCACCAGCCGGGCCGTTGGCCGGGACAATCGTTCTTCGAGTTCTTCAACGGTTTTCATACAAAGGCAATAAATGAGTGTTCAAAATAGGAGAAATATCTCTAACTGAAAAATATTAGTTTCACATTGCTTATGGCCAGGGCCAGCAGAACGATCAGGCCAATGGCACCGATCACGTTATAAGTCAGGTTGTTTTTCAATTTACCCATCAGCTGTTGATTGGCGATCATCAGGATAAAAAATGCCACCACTGGCACAATGATGATGGTGAGGCCCTGGGCAAAGACAATTAATTCCAGGGGTAATGCCCCAAAAATAATGGCAATGGATGCTCCAAAAACGATTACCAACATAATCATCCCCCTTACCTTTCCCGATTTCAGATCACTGCCCATGCCAAAACCATCGGCCAGCATGCTCCCCCCAATGGTACCGTTGCCCAACAATGAGGTGAATGATGCCGCAAACAAGCCAAAGGTAAAAAGCCAGGAGGTAAACCGCCCGAATAAAGGCTCCAGTATCCGCCCCATATCTGCGACCGATTTCACCTCAATGTCTTGTGCATGTAACACATTTCCGGCACAAATCAGTACCGATAACGTGATAAGCGCTAAAATAATGATCCCGGCAATAGTCTCTCTCAAACAGGTGCGCTCCTGTCCGGCCCTCCAACCTTTTTCCCGCACCAGGTACGATTGGTAGAATGCCCCGATAATGGAAAAGGTAGACGCCACCAGGGCGATGGTCAGACGTTCTGAGCCCGGTGGAACAGCGGGTTTAAAGCCCGTCAGGACGTCCGTCAGCACAGGTTTAGTAACGACAATGGTAACGAAGAATGAAACAAGCATAAGGCCTACCAGAAGGAGCATCACCTTTTCGAATATTTTATAAAAACCCTTAAAAAAAAGCATGACAATGGCCGCCCCGGAGAAGAAGATGATCCAAGGAATGACCGGGGTGTTAAACAATTCGGCAAAAGCCACCCCTGCGCCTATGGAATTGCCGGCCTGAAAAGAGGCCGTGGTCATGAACATACCAACACCCAGCAGGGCCGCTGTAATTTTACCATACTTCTCCCGTATATATTGCAGGAGGCTTATATCCGAAGAAAGGCCTATCCGCGCGGCCATCACGGTGTAGGCGATCATAAACAGAGCAGCACCTACCACCACCCACAACAGTTGGTATTGAAACGAAGCCCCCAGCTTTGAACCGACGGTCAGGCTACCCGGCCCGAACACCAGGGCGGCCGTAATGAGACCCGGACCCAGGGAGCGCAGGGAATGGATTGTTTTTTGGAGGATGCTCATGATGCGGTGACAATATTATTAAGTGATTTTTTGCCGTAATGTAGCATGGGTTTTTGAAAGCGCAAAACAGTATGCGAATGCATGTGGTGAGCCCTCTTCTTTTTGGGCTAAAGCCCAGGTTGTATGAAAGCATTTAACCACATGCTGAAGCATGTGGAAATCGGAATATGCAAACAGCCTTATCTTTAATGCTGAAGCATGTGGAAATGGAGCCCAAAAAAAGAAGGTCTATTACCGCTGGCTTTAGTCAGCGGTAATAGGAAATGGCCACGACACCGGCTTTAGCCGAAAGACAGGGTCGCCACATTTGCCCTTAACGTTGCAAGGGGAGACTTTGGGCTAAAGCCCAGGTTGTATGAAAGCATTTAGCTACATGCTGAAGCACGCGGAAATCGGGATATATAGACAGCCTTATCTTTAATGCTGAAGCATGTGGAAATGGAGCCCAAAAAAAGAAGGTCTATTACCGCTGGCTTTAGTCAGCGGTAATAGGAAATGGCCACGACACCGGCTTTAGCCGAAAGACAGGGTC
>JAOUKJ010000204.1 GCA_029882675.1 Cyclobacteriaceae bacterium | reverse complement strand
AATCGAGAAAATCGGCGTAGAAGATGGCAAAAAAGACAATTTGTTTATTCGTGTAGCTGTTCAGGGAGGGGGGTGCTCCGGCCTGATGTACGACCTGAAATTTGAAGATCAACCCCAGGAACAAGATCATATTTATGAAGATAAAGGGGTTAAGATTCTGGTTGATAAAAAAAGCTTGCTCTATGTAATGGGTACCACGCTTGACTTTTCCGATGGTCTTAATGGCAAGGGTTTTCAATTTATAAATCCCAATGCAACGCGCACATGCGGTTGCGGGGAGAGCTTTTCCATCTAGTCTTTTATTCCATTACAGGGCCGGGTCGTAAAATAACAGGTAAGATAAGGCGATAACTATTCCAATAATACTAAAGGCATAGTGGAAATATTTGTTTTCTGTACCGGATATTGTGGCATAGAGTAGTATTAATCCGAAACCCACTTTGGGTAATTCATCAATAAAGGAACGGCCACTAATTATTATGTTTTGTGGTATGGAAATTATTGGGAGAAAAACGGCCACAAAAAATATTTTACGAAAATTTTTGAAGTAAAAAGATTTTAAATCGACCCATCCTCCTGCTAACGTTACCGGAAACATAAGCCGGGCCATCACAAAAAGAATAATTGGATAGGTAACAAGGAAGAAAAAGTCAGACATATGCCAAATGCCTATTCTTCGTGAATATTCATAATTGTACCACCATTCCTGTATCTGAAAGCCAAAAACATTTAAAACCCATAGCGAATGTGGGATAAAAAATTTGATTTTCTTATGACTGAGAATGAGGTCTGCTACACCCGTAAGTAACTGTGTGATTCCCAAACCGAGGATCAAGGAGGTAAGTACAGATACATATTCAAAAGGCTCCATAGCAAATTATCAAAGTCTGGGATTAAAAATTAAAACATATAACAACCCGGTCAGAAACATCATGATGGAAAGGCCATAATGAAACCAGTTTTTGTCGGTTCTGATCACCACAGGGATTAAAATAATACTTGCCAACAGGGCATGGTTGGCCTGGTCACTTATCGCCATATCCAGTAATAAAATATTTTTTGGTATGGAAGTCAAAACGAGTAAAAGCCCGAAGAAATAAAATGACCGATAGTTGGCCAGATAAAACTGCTTCAGGTCAATAATTTTCGCATCAAGACTCAAGGGAAAGAGTAATCTTGCCATAATAAACAGAAAAATAGGATAAACCAGTAATGAAAAAAAAACTGAAAAATGCCAGGTCTCTATAGCGTAGGAATATATATAATTCACCCACCATTCCTGTACATGCAATCCGAAAACCACGACAATGCAAATGGCATGAGGTAAATATACTTTCACATTGCTCCATCTGGTAAGCAGGTTGGCAACACCAAACAAGAGTTGAGTCAATCCCAGCCCCAGGATCAGTGAAATAAGAACCATAATATATTCAAACTGGCTCATGGTAGCAAGGCTACAATTTCTTCATTTAATCTTTTAACATTATTGCTGTGGTTGGAAAGTAGAATCACTACGGTACCCGTTTTTCGGTCGCGATACAAATAGGTGCGATAGCCTACAAGACTCCCGGAATGCATCACGATTTCCGGCCTTTTTTTATCCAGCATCCATCCAAATCCGTACCAGGAAGTACTGTCATTGGGCAATGCGACCGGGCGATAAGCTTCTTCCATCTTATCCATTTTGAGGATCCTTTCTTTATCAAGTGCCCTCACCCAGGCGTATAAGTCCTTCACGTTCGAGAATATCCCTCCACCTCCAGTTGTATAAGCATTATAATCATCCAAGACACCGGAAGAATTAAATCCCAGGGCTCGGGCAGGGAGTCGTGGACGGGTCGTATCATAAACAATGGTATGGGACATTTCCAGCGGAACAAAAATGCGATCCTTTAAAAACCTTCCATAACTTATGCCGGACACGCGCTCAATAATAACCGACAGGAGAACATAACCGGAATTGCTGTAGTTATACTTTGTCCCCGGCTCAAATTCCAGGGTAGAGATACCACGCAATCCTTCAACGACCATTTGATTGGTCATGCCGGATTTAAACAGGCCCATTTCGTAATAATCAGGCAGGCCTGATGTATGGTTGAGCAATTGTCGAATGGTAATCTCACTACAAAATTGAGGGAGCTCAGGAACATAGCTCACTACCTTATCATCAAATGCCAATTTCCCATCGGCTTCCAGCAACATAACAGCCATCCCTGTAAACTGCTTTGCCAGGGAACCGAGGTAAAAAACATGATCCACTTTCATATTCAGGTTAGCCCGGTGGTTGGACATCCCTGTCGCTTTCATATATACCGTGTCACCGTAGGCAACCAATGCCACTCCATTGAAATGTCCATCCGCATAATTTTTTTCCAGCAGCTGGTCTATCATTCCAATGACCTCATCACGGTCATCAGTGACGTTCTCTCCTATAAATTCACAAGACAACAAATTCAATCCGGTGAAAGCAACTAAAAGTAGTTTCCTTATCCACGCCATAATTAGGGTATTTTTTCGAAAGCACAAATTAGTAAATATTATGCTATTACCGCTTAATTTTCAACGTATTGGCTTTAACACCGATCATTTTTTAGAAATGTGAGAAAATTAACGACTTGTGAGTTTAACAAGAAATAATTTAGGACTTGAATTTTAATGCACAATGCCGCATTCATGACAAAACTTCCGCTTACCCGTAGGGCGGATATTCGGCTTTCGTTTGTGCCCAAAATAGGAGTGGTCACTGTATTGTGGCTTTTTCATTTTCCGGGCAATAAGGGCTTTTTCCCGGGCTACCCGTTTCCTTCGTTTGTAAAACTCTTCGACAAGGTCATCGTGATGTTTATTAAACTTATATGTGAATGTTTTTTTATACTGTCTTTTAGAAAACTTCTTCTTCGCCTTTTTTTCCGATTTAGCAGAGGAAGATGACGCTTCTTCATAGAAAGGAGTATATGAATTTGATTTTGCGGGATTTTCCGTCCCGATGGAATTAACATCCTGGGCATACAAACTATAGCCCCCCAGTAAAAACAACATGAATAAGTAACGCATAGCACCTTTTATTTGTCCTAAAACAGTGCTTTGCGCTTTTTATTGTGAACCATTATGTGAAATGTATTTTTTCCCGAAGAACGACATGATTAAACGTTCAACTGTAATAAAAAATGCCGGACTGTTAAGCCCGGCATTTAACCCCTACCTGGATTTTGCCTCCTTCATCGTCAACTTCCTTCTGAAAATCCAGGGAGGTGTGGGGTCATCGTCCACCCACAGACCTTTCCTCGCTGTTTTCGATATGCCTTCCAACTGCTTTTCCTCACCACCTTCCAATCTGCTCCATGCCATCCCTTCCCGTATCAATCGCACACCTACATCTTCTCCATTGGCAAACGAAACCTTCGCCATCCTACTTCCCCATCGGTCCTTCCCTTTCATCACGACCAACACCTTTTTATTGAGGGCAATTTTTCTCAAATAACTTGTTGCTTCACTACCAAACTCCTGCCCTAATTCAGGTGCATCGACCCCAAACAGCATGACAGTAAACTTTTCCCCTTCTTTGGTTTCAACCTCCAAGGTGTTGCCGTCCATGACTTGTACGACTTTGCCTTGAATTTCACCTGACCAACCCAACAAATAAACCAATGACAACACGCATGTAACTGTCAGCCTTTTCATTATAATGTTTAATACTACTATAACGTCTATAGGTAAGCAATAATTTCCTTGCTTATCAGCCAATTCCTTTCCTGTGTAAGGAATAAGTTATTAAGCGTATATTAGGGAGGAGTTACCTGAAAGATAACAGATAAAACTATTGGTTACAGTACCTGGAAATAAAGAAAGATGCCCTCTCATCGCCCATTTCATCGGCCTTACGCCAATTAGCACAAGCTTCATCGGTCTCTTGTATTCTGTAATTAATATTGCCCCGTACCCGATAATATTGTGCCACTGTTCCGTCCACGCTTATTGCTTTATCAATATCCATTAATGCACTACCCAGCTTATCCGCTGACACTTTCGCATTTGCCCTGTTGTAGTACGCAGATGCATCCTCAGGATTAATCGCTATGACCTTGTCGTAATCAGCAATGGCCCCTTCAAAATCATCATTGCCTTCCTTGAGTATAGCCCGATTGAAGTAAGCGTCTTCCAGGGATGGATCAAGCTTAATAGCGTTATTCAAATCAGAAATAGCCGGGCCTGCATTTTCAAGGTAGATATGGGCCTTTGACCGTTCGAGATAGTGCAGAGCTGTTGCATTACTACCATTGATCACTTTATTCAAATCCTGAAGTGCAGCCTCATAATTTTCTGTTTCCAGATAGGCATCAGCCCTTTTAGAATACACTTCATCATCAGCTACTCCGGCCTCAATGGCCCTGGTTAGATACGTTATGGCCACCACATAGTTTTGCTGCCTGTAGTATCCTTCAGCCTGGTATTTTATCACATCCAAATCCGGTTCTTCGGTGAGGCGCTCAAAAGCCAGGAAATCGTCAGTGGCATTCTTAAACGTTTCTGTGGTGAAATAGGCAATCCCCCTGTTTTTATATGCTCTTGAATATTCTGCGTCAAGAGATAACGCTTTTGTATAATCACTTATCGCTTCATCAAATTTTTCTACCAGGGAGTAAGCCTTTCCCCTGTTGTTGTAAATGATCGCATTTTCTACATTACGTTCAATTGCCCCCGTATAATCAGGGATACTGCCCTGATAATCCCCCTTTTTAAACGAGGTATTCCCCCGGTGGTAAAAAGCATCTCCATTGCCTGCATTTTTTCCTATGGCCGTGGTGAAGTCCTGATAGGCCCCATCCAGATCGTCCAGTTCATACTTGCTACGCCCTCTATTGGTATAGGCCATGTCATCATCTCCACCCAGCTGGATGGCCTTATCCAGGTCAGCCAGGGCCAGCTTATAGTTCTTTAGTGAAAAATGAGCATTGCCTCTGGAATAATAGGCATCCTTATCTTTAAATGGGCCCAGAATGGCCTTATCAAGGTCAGCAACGGCCTCCTCATAGTCTGCCTGATTGTAAAGAATTATTCCCCGTGCATAATTAGCTGCCGGGTCTGAAGCGCCATTGCTCATGGCCGTATTCAGGTTGGCCAATGCCTTTTCATGATCCATTTCGTAGTAACGAGCTACTCCGATATAAAGATATTCATCCGGTGTTGCCTGACTGGACTCCGCCAGAGCAGAAAGGTCTGCGATAGTCCCCTTATAATCGGCGGTATAATATCTCGCTGCACCACGATTGCGCATTGCAGGCACATAATCAGCTTTCACTTCCAATGACTTATCAAAATCCGGGAGGGCTTCTTTATAATTTTTTAGGTTTAATTTAGCTTTACCCCTGTTATTAAACACTACCTCAGTTGAAAGACCAAGGTTTATGGCCCGGTCGTAGGCGTTGATAGCCTCTTCAAAGTTATCAATACGAAAGAGGCTGTTTCCCAGGGCAAAGTATACCTCCTTATTTTCACTTCCTCCGGCCTCAGCCTTTTTTAAATCGCGTACTGTACTGGCATAATCTTTCTCTTCATAATATGAAAGTCCGAGTTTCTCATACAATTCCGTGTCTTTTATTCCCTGCCGCTCTGCTATGGTCAGATCCTGAATAGCTCCTTCAAACTGCTTTTTTTCGTATTTGGAATAGCCCCGCAATTCATAAAGTTTTACCCCTTTCTGCCCCATATTTTCGGCCTGATCAAGATACTTAATTGCCTTTTCATACTCATTGGCCTTAAAACTCATCAGTCCGGCAAAGTAAAAAACCTGTACATCCTTCACTCCCTTGGTGATGGCCCTTTCCAGCAGGGGAGCAGCATTAAATTCGTTACCTGAAAGGTAGCTGGCCAATGCCTGTATCCGTAGTGATTCCGGATTTTCGCCCTGATACTCAATGGCCTTGCCAATATCTTCAGCCGATTCTTTAAACTTTTTAAGTTCATAATTGGCCATTGCCCTATTGTAGTAGGCCTTGCCGTAATCACTTTTCATTGAGATGGCTTTTGATAGATCCGGGATCGCCTGCTCAAATCTTTTCAGTTCTATTTTTGCTTTACCCCGGTTATTAAAAAGTACGGGATCATCCCCTTTTAGATCGGCTGCCTGATCAAAATACCCAATGGCCTTTTCAAAGGATCCCGCCCTGAAACTGTAGTTAGCCATGTGATAAAATGCATCATAATCTGATGCACCTTTAGCAAAGGCCTTTTCCAAAGCACCTGCTCCTTCATCATTTTTCGCCAAAGCAAACAAGGCATTTCCATAATATAACCAGGTGTCTTTATCATCAGCTCCCGATGACACAGCCACTGCCAATTGTTTAGCCGCATCGCCATGGTTACCCGACAGAAAGCTGGATTTACCCAATGCTTCCCACAACTCCCGGTCATCCGCAAAATCAGCAGAGGCCTGCTTCAATGGGCCAATGGCCTTATCATATTCCTTCACAGCATAAAATGACAGCCCCATTTTGCGGTAAACCGCTGTACTGCTTTCCCCTTTGGCCCTGGCTTTTTCAAATGCCGAAGATGCTTCTTTAAATTGCTTCAGTTCATAATGGGCTGATCCTTTTTCTGTAAACATTTCTGCTTCGCCTGAAATCCGGCTTAAAAGTAAATTATAATCATCCACTACTGCCTGCCATTCTTTCAATACAAACCGGGTAGCCGCACGGTTTTCCAGGGCTTTGTTATAATCAGGGCTTATTTGCAATGCCCGATCATAACTTTGAACCGCTTCACTATATTTTTCCAGATTAAAAAGAGCCTTCCCTTTATTGTTAAACAGTACATGGTCATCGGCCTTCAACCCGGCCGCTTTATCGTAAAAGGTAATGGCCTCGTTGTATCGTTCCTGTTTAAATTCATAATTAGCCAGGTTGAAAAATGCATTGTAATCTGACGCTCCTTTGGCAAAAGCCTTCTTCAGTGCGCCTGCTGCTTCATCTGCTTTCTCAATAGCAAAAAAGGCATTACCCAAATACAACCAGGTGTCCTGATCGTCCACACCTATTTTAGTGGCCATATCCAACTGCTCTGCCGCATCTTTATAATTTTCGGCCAGGTAGCTCGATTTACCCAATGCTTCCCATAATTCTT
>JAOUKJ010000203.1 GCA_029882675.1 Cyclobacteriaceae bacterium | reverse complement strand
GGTTGCAAACAGATGAGACATGGAAATAATCTCGCCCACGGGATTAATATCGCCAAAAAGTCCTTTTGCCGCCGATTTGCTGATGATCATCGTATTCGGGCCTGTAAGCGGAGTTTCCTTGTCGCCTTCCAGGATAGGGGTGTGGAGCATCTGATGATAATTTTCCTCTACAAAATAAAACTCCCCGTCTTGTGTCAGGTGGATTTTATCTTCCTGATCGTAGTACAAACTAAAAGGGAAACCGTAGCTAATAGAATTGATAGCGGCAACTACCCCCTCATAATTATCAACCAGATAATTGTCCCAACCTGCGAGTCCTATGGTCTGTAATTGCTCTTCACCGTCGGGCATAATAAATTTTGACCCGATCCCGTAAAGATTTTGATAGTGAGGATGTTGGGTATCAAAAGTGAGTTCATCCTGTACATACATGAAGATAAATATACTGGCCGCCAGGCCTATTGACAGTCCGAAGATATTTATCAGCGCATAGCCTTTATGACTTTTAATGTTACGAAGCGTAACAAGGAACAGGTTTTTGATCATTATTGAAGATTTAAGTTGATTATATTTTAATGTCAGAGAATTACGATGATAATAATTTGTATCATCTGATTTTTGATAAAGTATCTAGATCAGCATTAAACAATAATAATAAACCGATAATCGTTTTAAATACATTCATAACGAAGTAAGACGTTTTTAATTGCTAAAAATTTTGTTGGATTTGACCCGTAGATTTGTCATACTTACAAATGTATTTTGATGATTATAAGGTCGGGATCCAAAAAACGTTCAGAATACGATCAAATAACAGCCAAAAATGTAAATCGTTGAAATGGAGACACCAGACGACAAAAAACTTGTAAATATTTGCCTGGAAGAATTGTGCAATAAATTGGGGCTGCAGAAGACCTCCAATCTGAGCCAATCAGACTATGAATTTATCTGTTACCATATCGAAGAAAAGACCCCGGTCAACATTAGCCTCTCCACAATCAAACGGATCTTTGAGGGAAAGTATGAACGCCTTCCGCAACTGGCCACCCTTGACGCCATCGCTCAACTGGCCGGGTATACCGGATGGCAGGAATTTAAATCGGTAAAGCTCCGGGAAAATTTCAGGCAATCACCAACAGACAAGACTGTCTCAAAGCCATCAAAGAAGACTAAAAAGGTCAATAAAAAGATGCTGGTTCCTCTGACCCTCCTTATCTCTATGGCCGCAATATTGGTTTTTTATCTTTCTTACACCAAAAGCAACGGGAATGAAAGTGAGAGTGTGGGTGTGAGTGTGAGTGTGAGTGATAAAGAAACAGCCCCTATACCTGAAGTCGAATTTTCAGCAAGGAAAGCTGTGGACTCAGGGTTGCCCAATACGGTGATCTTCTCCTACAACATAGATCACATTGAGGCCGACAGCTTTTTCATACAGCAATCCTGGGACAAAAGAAGAAGGGTAAAAATAGAAAAAAACAACTATACTCAAACGGACATCTATTACGAGCCGGGATCCTACAAAGCCAAGATCATAGCCAATGACAGCGTACTGAAGGAGATAGACGTAGTCATCAACTCGGAAAAATGGGTGGCTTTTACAGCAGTTAAGATGCAGGATGTGCCTATTTATTATGATCTTTCCTCATCAGCCGGGGACAGCATCATGCGGATATCTGTTGACCAAATGAAAGCAGAAGGCCTGGAGCCTGATACAAATCAGCAGATTTTCCATTTCTATACCAATTATTCAGACGGTTTTAAAAAGTTCAGGAACGATTTCAGGTTTAAAACAAGAATACGCTTGAACCCCCTGAATAAAGCGCCCTGTTACATAGCAGCCATAAACATTATGGCCAGCGATGGCATGATCGCTGTTCCGGTCATCAACTCCGGATGTACCAGTCAGATAGGACTCATGATCAGCGATGTGAATGTTGACGGCAAAAAAAATGATCTTTCTTCTTTTGGCATAGAAGCAGACCAATGGTATGATCTGGAAATACGTACTGAAAACAATAAAGCATCTGTTTTTATCAATGGTTCTCTGGCCTTTGAACAGGAATATACTGTTCCAACAGGGTTTATAGCAGGAATCAGCCTTGCATCCAACGGACTGCTGGAAGTGGATTATGTGTCGTTGTCCGACAGTATGGGAGTGGCAGGATATCATGAGGAGTTTGACATAAACATAAAGTAGTTATTTATTGAAATGGAATGTTCTAAACGCTATATTTGTTATTCACATAAATCCGGATTTAAAGAAATATTTACTCCTCATGTCATCAGAGAACATTAAAAAAAAACCACATCACCTTCCTGTTTTGGTAGAAATTGATGAAGATGGTGTATATATTGTTAGCTGCCCTGTTTTTAAGGGGTGTCATAGTTATGGCAAAACCGTTGAGGAAGCCCTGGAGAACCTTAAGGAGGTAGTTGAAATATGTCTGGAAGAAGAAATACCGGAAAATCTGAACAAGTTTATTGGTTTTAGAGAGCTGGAAATCATAGCCTGATGTCAGGGCTCCCGAACATTAAACCCTCTTAGCTCACAATTTATTTTCCCAAAGATTAAAACATGTCCATGTCATCAACAAGGTTCCTTTTCATGCTTGACTTTTACACCAATTTTAAAATCTCCATAACATTCAAAACAATGGTATTCTCTTTTAAAAGAAGGAAAAGGTACACCTATCATCAAGAGTAGGAAGCCTGCAAGGGAACTTATCCTTCTGCTTCTGCCTACATTGTCAGAATCACATTGAGGACATCTGATTTCAATTTCTTCATTTTGACCCAATTTCCTACTTGTTGATTTTAAATCCCATATCCATAACCTTTAACTTCAACTTTTGAAACTCAACATCATGCGCTGAATCATCATATTTACCTTCAATATACTGAATGTATCCCGTATAGTACATAAAAGCATTCTTGATATCCCCTTTCAATTCATAAACTTCAGCGAGGTCATATTTATAATAATTGCTCATGCTAACTGCTTTTAAGAGGTGAAATATCGCTAAATCGAAATTTTGTAACTGTACTTCACAATAAGCAATGGCCGCCAAATGTTCAGAGCTTACGGAAGGTTGATGCTCCAATGATTTCAAATAGTAATCACTTGCCTGCCGGAAAGAATCAATTAAAGAGTATCCATATGCAACTCTGTCAAGTAACTCTGTATTTTCCGGGTAATTTTCTTCCAATAATAACTGGGAGTATCTTATGCCTTCCTGTGGATCCCTATTAAGCAAGCTGTCAATCTTGGGTAAATAATCATATTCAAGCATCTCAGCCTTAAGCATACGTTCCTCTTTTTCTTTCATAGCTAGCCGCTCTTTTTTGTCGGGCATAGCAGTAATAACAAACACCACCAGAAGCAGCAAAGAAAGAAATCCTAATACATATAAAATCCACAAAACCGCTGTTCGCCGTTTTTCAAGCCATAATAAATACCGGGGTATTACTTGCTCTTTTTCTACATTAAGTCCGGCTTCCTTTATAATCCTCAATACCGCATTACGATCTGACTCCTTTACCTGAAGCTTAATCCCTCCAACAGCATTAGAAATGAAATTGTAATTCTGTATCGTCAGCTCGTCCTTTAACAATACATAAATACCCTCCGTTTCAAGTCTGGACTTGATCACATAAGCTTCATGCGGATACTGAAATACTAAAATAGTAATTAGTTTATCCATTGTTTTACAGATAGAAAGACCATGTATTTACTTAGTTCCTATTCTTACTATATTCATACCATCAAAATTAAGGGTAATATAAAAGCTTTATTATTTGATAACAAACAACAATAGTATACAAACCCTCATAGTAGCAACATTAAACATCATTTTAAAATATTATTCCAAATTGTAGAACAAATAAAAACCCTTTACGTATATTTGATTTACAATTTAGTAGGATATGAGACGCCCTACTTTGTTAACTTTGGTGTTACACCCCCTCCCCTACACTGTCATTCCCGCGAAGGAGGGAATCCATCCCTTCCCCGCCACGAGGTTGAGCAAATTTATAAGTTTTATTCGCACTTGCTAAAATAGGTAGAGAATAAAGAGTGTAAGAAGGGGAAACGGGGGAGATAATTTAAAATTAAGAATTTAGAATTAAGAATTTAAAAGGGAAAATGAAAGAAACAAGACTGGGAGACTTTGAAGAGGTCATATTACTGCTTACCGGCATATTGGGTGAATCTGCCTATGCTTTTAAACTCGCTGAGGAGTTTGAAGACCAAACCGGCAGGGCCGTTTCCATCGGGGCGGTACACTCTACCCTCACCCGGCTGGAAGACAAAGGTTTTCTGACCTCGGAGATGGGCCAACCCTCTGCCGCGCGGGGAGGGCGGAGAAAGCGCATTTATACCATCACGGCCCTGGGGCAAAGGGTATTGTCTGATGCCCGGGAATTTAAGATGGCGTTGTGGAGGCAGTATCCGGCTTTTGAAATGAGTTATTAGCACCCCCAACACGGTCATTCCCGCGAAGGCTGGAATCCATCCCACCCCCATGACCCCGAATATTGGTAGAGATGTAGGGACGAAATATATCTCATCCACCGACACAAAACAATGTAAAGCAGAAAAGGTAGGGACGACAAATTTAAAATTTAGATGATAGAATTTAAAATTTAGAAATGAATAAAAAAGCAAGCACTCCCCTGCCCCTGTCGTTGGCCCTCCGCCTGCTCCGCTTCTTCCTCCGCCCCGACCTGGCCGAGGAAGTAGAAGGAGACCTGGAAGAGCAGTTTCAGGCCTCATTGAAAAGCTCCACTCCTTTCCGGGCAAAGATGAATTACTGGTGGCAGGTGGTGAATTATCTGCGGCCTTTTGCCCTGAAAAATGTCTGGTTTTTAAATGTTTTTAACTTCGTGCTATACAGGCATTATTTTCTCTTTACCGTACGCCATACGGCACGCAACAAGTTCTATTTCCTCACTAATCTCTTCGGACTGTCTTCCGCCATTTTCTGTGCCCTGCTTATCCTGCTCTGGGTGCAAAAAGAAACGGGCTACGACCGGTTCCACCCGGGTGTGGAAAACATATACCGGGTAATGACAAACTACAACAATGAAGACGGCGCTATTCAAACCACTAACACCGTACCCAGAACAATAATAACCAACAGGTTCTCCCAGGATCCAAACGTAAAGTCCGCCACGCAAATATACTGGGACGAGACCTGGCCGGGTAAGCTCTGTTTTAAAGATGTATCCGATGAGAACAGCGAGTGCCTTTACAGCAAAGGGGCGTATGTGGACGATCAGTTTTTTCTTATGTTTCCCTACTTTACAGACAATGGCAATACCAATCCGCTGCAAAAACTTACCGATATTGCTTTATCCAAAGAACTGGCGGGTAAACTTTTTCCCGGACAGGATCCCATCGGGAGAGAAATACAAAATTACGGCCAAAACTATACGGTAACGCATGTATTTAACGATCTGCCTGACAATTCTTCCCTTAAATTTGATTTTATCGCCCTATTGGATCTGTATCAAAAATTACGGGGACTGGAAGACGTTGATATGAACAATGATTCATTTTTACTAACATTTGTTGGTTTCAGGCAACCGCCCGATACGACGACCGTTGCCTCCATCCTGGACCCGCCGTCAGTCCTTTCGAATGGCGGCCCGGAGTTGAAGGCCGGGTATTTTATTCAGCCCCTGTCGGACTGGCATTTGCACGACCATTTTGAAAACGGAAAACCGGCTGGAGGACGCATTGAATACGTCCGTATGTTTTTGGTAATTGCCGGAGTAATTGTCCTTCTCGCCTGCATCAATTTTGTAAACCTTGCCACTGCCCGGGCCACCGCGAGAGGTAAGGAAGTGGGACTCCGAAAGACTGTCGGGGCCCGCATTTCCGACCTGGTGCGGCAACACATGGGCGAGGCCTTTTTTACCGTAGTGTTCTCTATGGCCATGGCCCTCGGACTTGTATGGCTCCTCCTGCCCCATTTCAGTACGTTGATAAGCGAACCGCTGACTTTTGATCTTTCCACAGGCCCTATGCCCTACTACATTGCGGCCCTGACCCTTCTGATTGGTCTTCTTTCGGGTTTTTACCCCGCCGTTGTTCTGTCATCCTTCAGTCCGATGGCCGCCCTCAAAGACCGGTTAGGTAATTCGGGGCCTGGTATAGGAATCAGAAAGACGCTTACCTCGCTGCAACTGGTTTCTTCCTCAGTTTTGATCCTTTTCACGATTGCCATTTTTTTACAACTAAGGTTTATCCACAACAAAAACCTGGGCTTCGACCGCTCTTCCATTGTCCAGGTGGCCCCCACCTACCCGTTCCTTAAAAAATTTGACGCATTCAGAACATCCTTGATGCAAAACCCCGACATCATCGATGTTTCTCTTTCCGACAGCGACTTGCTGGGCGTTGATAACTCTTTCAGTACTTTAAGTTGGGAAGGCAAGGCTTCTGAGGAGATCGTTCCTTTTAACGTCATCCGGTGCGATGACCGGTTTTTTGAGACTTTTAACATTTCACTCTCTGATGGAACAGGTTTTTCTCCACATGATTCAAGCCATGTTCGAAAGGCCATTCCTACGGAAAAAGCCGTCAAAACCATGGGGCTGGAAGAACCGGTAGGCGCTGTAATCAAGTGGTATGATGAAGACGCCGTGGTGACCGGCATTGCAAAAGACCTCGCCCTCGAACCACTACATATTGAACAACGGCCTGTGGTCTTTATTTATGAACCATCCGCACTGAGGCTCAGTCGTGTGAGTATTAAATACAAACCCGGAAGAACACAGGAGGCTATGGCAGCGATTACAAGGACATACCACGAGTTTGAACCCAACCTTCCAATATTATATGATTTTATGGACGAAACGTTCGACGCCCAATACAAGAGTGAAGCCGTCCTGTCCAGGTTGTCCGTGTTTTTTACTTCTATCGCCATTGGCGTAGCGCTGCTGGGTATTGTGGCCTTATCATCGTATTCCACACTCAAACGCACCCGGGAGGTGGGTCTCCGGAAAATTCACGGAGCTTCCACCACACAGATCATTCTGCTGTTGTCGGGCAACTTTACAAAGCTGGCACTGGTATCTGCACTCATTTCTATACCCATTGGTATTTACGTCAACAATACCTG
>JAOUKJ010000202.1 GCA_029882675.1 Cyclobacteriaceae bacterium | reverse complement strand
AAAAACCCATTGTGGCCATAAAGGAGGACTACCTTAAAATAGGTGTGCGCGCTGAGCTGATTCCTGTAATACAGCATCTGGGTATTACTACGATTTCTCAATTGAAAGAAGCCAACCCCAATAAGTTATTCAATGATATTTGCGGAGCACGCAAAAAGCTCAAACTGAATGAAGTGAAGAACCCTACGGTTGAGGAAGTGCAGGCATGGATAGGGTGAGTTATAAGGAGTATTAGGAACAAGGCTTGACCAGAGCGAGCTGATTAAAGGTCTAAAATATCATAGCCCTAATTCACTACCTGTCGAAGAAACTCCTTTTTCGGTTGATCTTCAGGTCTTGCAGAAGCGCTGATTTTACACGTATCACGAAGTTGTAACTCTGGTATCGGCCAAAGGGTGTCCAGTTCATGTTCATTTCCCAACAATGGAGGTCGCGTGAAATGGTGATATTGGTCTGTGTAAAATCTTTATTTTGGAAATCATATCCGGAACGCGCTCCGATTTTCCATTTTTCTGACAGCGAGACATCACCGCTCATGGTCATGGTCTGGGTAATCCTGGCTTCTGCATAGCCCTGCTTTTGGTAATTCATATTGTAGGATAGGCGTAAACTCCAGGGAATATCAAAATCGACGTAGACATCAGGATTGTTCATTAGGAAGTCTTTATCGGCATCAGAGAGGTTGGATCCGGCTATTTTATCACGGGTACTTTCTTCTTTGTCCCGTTTGCGCGGATTCAGGTTGGTACTCAAAGCCATTCCCGCCCTGGAGAGCTGGCCCAGCCCCTGACCACCGTCCCAGGCATAAACGTCTTCCTTATGCTGAATATAGCCTGTCACCTCACCAAAGTCATCTCTTTCTATTTCATCCAGTACCCAGGTATAAGGATCCAGTGTCCCGTTAAAGTTAATATTCAGTTTATTATTCAACACAGAAGTGTTGCCTCTGAGGGAAATTGTACTCAGCTTAAAGGAATCGGCAGCCAGGTTGTAAGAGGCCGACATGCCCAGACTACGCAAAAGAGAAACCTTGGTATATTGTGTTTTTTCTGAAGCAGTTTCAGTGGTGTCAGCCTTATTTCTCACCTTCATCTCCAGCGTATTTCCCAGGGAAAAACTGATTAACCGGGACTCGCCACTGCCCGCTGTACCGTATAAATAGCGCTCATGTCGTGCTTTGTATACTTCGTATTCATCGCCATTACTTCTTTTCAAGGCCAGCGTTTGATAAAAATCAAAAGAAGGATCACTGAAGTCAGGGCGCATACTAAAGGAAACGGAAGGATTTAAGGTATGTCGAATGGCTTGCCCTGAACCTTTTTTTATCGGAAACGTACCGTAAATGCGGGTATTCATGCTGGCGCTGAAATTGTAGTGGTAAACCCTGTTAAACCCGGGAATGGTGTCGAGAATAGCGACCTGGCTGGAGTCCTCATTCACCCCCCAATTCAACTTTTCAAAGTACCACATTTCTTCATAATTGGCAGAAGGTGATATATTGAAATGCTTGAATATTTTAAAGGATGTAGATAGGGGTATTGTATGCTTCATGCCTTTTTTGGAATCCTGAAAAAAGCGCGGAATATTATAGACCTCAAAGGGGGCAATACTGTCTTTGCCATCGTAGGCTATTTTACCCAGATTGTTGCTGATTTTGTTACTTCCCTTTACATTATACCTCAAATTGAGTTTTTTCAGTACGTCTATTTTGGTGTTGCTCTTGAAGGGGTAGATACTTCGCATACTGGCATAAAAATCGGGCAGCTGCAGTTCTACCTGTTTGGTACGGATATCCTGATTGTGCCTTGCAGACATACCTGCACTAAAAGGTGTACCCTTAAATGTTTTGGTATAGGAAACGGTGGAGCTCAATTTCCGGGATGTGTTATCCATCCGGTTAATTGATGGATCATAGTTAACGCCCAGGTTATTGTTGAGCGAATAGGTAGAAGTCGCTGCATTAACCGAAGCAGAAAACCGCCCTGTACCCGTAGATTTGGGTGAATGTGACCAGGTTAGCCTGTAATCATTGGAAGAAGTTGCACCCTCTGACTGATTAGCTACCTGATTTTTGGTGTATGAGAAATTGAGATTTCCGGTATAGTGATATCTTTTATTATAAGCATTTTGAACATTGAGGGAATGACCACCTTTGGAATAGATGTCACCGGTTAACCTTAGTTTTACATATTCATTAAAGTCGAAGAAATAACCTCCATCTTTCAGGAAGAACCCCCTTCGGGTTTCTTCCCCATAAGCCGGTATAAGAATACCGGAGGCACTTTTGCGTGGAGAAGGAAACATGCCAAAGGGAAGAGCCAGAGGCGTGGGGACGTTCATGATTTCCAGGTGAAAGGGCCCGGATATGACCTTGTCATTGGGGATGGCTTTGGTCTTGCTGGACCGGATGCGGAAGTGAGGCTCGGCTAAATTACAGGTGGTATAACTATTTCCCAGACTGAGCACTTCATTTTTGTCATTTTTAAATACCGTTTCCCCGTGAAGAAAACCATCACCCTGCCGGGTGACTACACCAGTGATTCTTGCCTGACGTGTTTTGAAATTATAAGTTATATTTTTTGTTTCGTAAACCTCTTCTGCATTTTTGAAAATAGGATAACCCACGCGGTTGCCCAGACTGTCGATACTGCCGGTGGCTGTCAGGGTGCTGGTGTTATAGTCAATGGTCATCTGATCAGCCTCGAGTTCAATATCACCATACACGATCTTAGCTTTTCCGTAGAGTTGTATAATTTTGGAATCGATGGAAGTGAGTATGGAGTCTTCGGCCGTATAATCAATGATCGCCGTGATATCACCAGGCTCCTGGGTGACCACGGAGTCCGGTGCTGTGCGCAGCGAATCTGCAGAAGATAAATTGTTCAGACTGTCTGGTTTGATTATTGCAGTATCCTGAGGAACAACGGCCAAACGATCAGGCACAGCAATATTATTCTCCGGATTTTGACCATATAATGACCATGGAGTGATGAAGAACAGAAAAAACAAAAGCCTTAAAGCCGATATTATTGGTTTCTTAGTCAAATTAGTTGATTGGGTTTTCTCTTTTACCGAATTTTTCACAAAATTGCGTAAAGTTAGTTTGATAAATTTTAACTACTACATTTTGTTTCAAAGATTTGGCACATTTGTATTACTCTTAGCAATAACCTTGCTAAACTTTTCGGCAAATCCGGTAAAAATGACTTTACCCAGATCCGGGCCCTTTAATATAAAGACCATTGTGATTGATGCCGGACATGGCGGTAAAGATCCCGGTACCATGGGCGCCACTGCGCGTGAAAAGGACATTGCCTTAAATATAGCACTCAAGTTGGGAGGATATCTGGAAAAGCATGCACCGGGCACGGAAGTAATCTATACGCGAAAGTCGGATACCTTTATTCCTTTGCGCGGCCGATCGGAAATCGCAAATAAAAATGGCGCTGATCTTTTTGTCAGTGTCCATGTCAATGCTATTGGAGGAAAGCAAAGTGTTTACGGTACGGAAACGTATGTCATGGGCCTGCACAAAACAGGAGATAACCTCAATGTGGCCATGCGTGAAAATGCGGTTATTCAGAAGGAAGAGGATTATGAGACCCATTACGATGGTTTTGATCCCAATTCTGATGCATCTTATATTATATTTGACCTGTATCAGAGTGCTTACCTGGAAAGTAGTCTGGTGCTGGCCGAAAAGATACAAAGTCAGTTTAAAAACAGGGTTCAAAGGAGAGACAGGGGAGTGAAGCAGGCGGGTTTTTTGGTGTTGTGGCAGACATATATGCCCAGTGTATTGGTAGAAGTGGGCTATATCACCAACCCCGATGAAGAGAAATACCTGGCGAGTGACAGAGGACAATCGCTGATCGCCTCCGGAATTTTCAGAGCTATACGCGACTACAAAAATGAAATAGAATCAATAAACCTTATAAATACAGACAACAGGTGAAATTCGCAAAGGAAGTAAAAGTGGGTCTTTTTATGGTCATTGCCCTGACCTTGTTATATTTTGGTTTTAATTATTTGCGGGGCATAGAATTTTTCAACACAACGAATAAATTTTATGCCAAATACTCTAATGTGGGTGGTCTTACCGTATCCAATCCCGTAACAATAAGCGGATATTCAGTAGGGCGGGTGAGTAAAATCCTGATTTTGCAGATTGACAGTAATAAAGTACTTGTGGAACTGGATATTGACGGAGATATTATTTTGGGTGAAGGCGCTGAAGCCACGCTGGACATCGGCCTTTTAGGAGAAACAGCCATTACAATAGCGCCGGGAAATTTTGATAGTCCTTTGGCCCCCAATGATACAATCAATGCTAAACTGGGTACCACTCTGGCTGAATCAATGGCCAATATTGCTGAACCCGTTGCGCGTGACTTACAATCCACCATCGTAAGGGTCAATACCATTCTGGACAATCTGACGGGAAGCAGTGATAAGATCAATAATATTATAGCCAATGTGGAAGAAACCACCCTTCAGATCAAATACATGTCGGCCGAGACTCGGAAAAGCCTAAGCGAAGTGACCAATGGCTATCGCACTACTGTGGCCAACCTCAACGACAAAATAGATCAAATTACCCCTTTAATGAATAAATATGGTGCGGTGGCAGATTCACTAAGCGCTATCAATGTAAAACCAGCCATTGCGGCAGCTGAAAAGACGATTAAAGATCTGGATGCACTCATATTGAAAATAGACCAAAGCCAGGGCACACTCACTCTTTTGATCGAAGACCGGGATTTATACGACAACCTGAACAAAACGATCAGTGATCTGGATAACCTGATTATCCACATGGAGAAAAGACCCAAGGATTTTTTCAAACCACTGGGCAGAGACCGGCCTAAAGGCGTGAAGTGACGGTAGGTGGATTAATAAATCATTAGGTTAAAGCAAAATATGAAATATTGTAATCATTTGGTTTCATTTTATTTCCACGGTTGTTTGAATTTTATCTTATCTTAGTGCGTAATGAATTCCTCCCCGCACATGAATAATGATCAGTTTCGCTCCCTTTGCAGCACTTTAAAAGAAAAAAAAGTGCAGGTAAGACTGGGGGGAGGAAAAGTTAAAATCCAAAAGCAGCACGCCAAAGGAAAACTGACTGCCCGGGAACGAATAGCTTATCTTACAGATGATGACATGCCCTTTACCGAGATAGGAACATTTGCCGGGGAGGGTATGTATGATGAATACGGGGGTTGTCCTTCAGGTGGTGTAGTGACAGGAATTGGTTATGTCAGTGGGCGACAGTGTGTTATTGTGGCTAATGATGCCACTGTAAAGGCCGGAGCCTGGTTTCCCATCACAGCAAAGAAAAATCTCCGGGCTCAGGAAATAGCCATGGACAACCGGTTGCCAGTCATTTATCTGGTGGATAGTGCCGGTGTTTTTCTGCCGTTGCAGGATGAAATATTCCCTGACAAAGAGCATTTTGGAAGACAGTTCAGAAACAATGCCAAAATGTCATCCATGGGCATTGTACAAATTGCGGCCATTATGGGCAGTTGTGTGGCTGGAGGAGCCTATCTTCCCATCATGTCTGACGAGGCCCTGATTGTAGAAAAAACAGGAACAATATACCTGGCCGGACCTTATCTGGTTAAAGCGGCCATTGGAGAAAGCGTTGACAATGATACCCTTGGTGGAGCTACCACCCATTGTGAAATATCCGGAGTTACTGACAATAAGTTTGAAAGTGATGAGGCTTGCCTGGATTATATTAGGTCGGTGATGGGTAAAATCGCCACACCCCGATTGGCGGGTTTTTCGCGGGCAGAAAGTAAATTTCCGGCCAGAAAAACGGAAGACATCTATAACATCATGCCGATAGATCCGGTGAAGCCCTATGACATGCGCGAAGTCCTGGACTGCCTGGCAGATGAAGGCTCAATAGATGAGTACAAGCCTTTATATGGGAAAACACTGATCTGTGCTTATGCCCGTATTGATGGTTGGGCAGTGGGTGTGGTGGCTAATCAGCGAAAGACCGTAAAGACAAAAAAGGGGGAAATGCGTATGGGAGGAGTCATTTACTCCGATTCAGCGGACAAGGCCACCCGGTTTATCATGAATTGTAATCAGCGTAAAATACCGCTGGTGTTTTTTCAGGATGTGACAGGTTTTATGGTGGGAACCAAAGCAGAGCATGGTGGAATTATAAAGGACGGTGCAAAAATGGTGAATGCTGTCGCTAATTCTACGGTACCCAAGTTTACAATAATAGTCGGTAATTCATATGGTGCAGGGAATTATGCGATGTGTGGTAAAGCCTATGATCCGCGCATGATTTTTGCGTGGCCTACGGCCAGGATGGCCGTTATGAGTGGGGCTTCAGCCGCCAGTACATTGTTGCAAATTAAGGTAGCCGGACTGGAGGTTAAAGGGGAAACCATCGATGAAAAAAGTAAAAATGAATTACTTCAGGAAATTACTAACCGATACAATGAACGGCTAGGCCCTTATTATGCGGCTGCACGCCTTTGGGTGGATGATGTCATCATGCCTGAAGAGACGAGACTTGCGATATCAGAAGGTATTAAAGCGGCCAATCAAGGGAAAATAAAAAAATTTAATGTGGGTGTGATCCAAACCTGACGATGACAGAAAAAGAAATAAAGGCGATGATATCCCTGCTGGACGATGAGGATGAGAATATCATTGCCATGATCAGTAAGAAGATAGCCACAATGGGAGAAGAAATCATCCCATTTTTGGAAACGGCCTGGGAGACAAGTTTCAATCCCTTATTTCAACAACGTATAGAAGACCTTACTCATTCGGTACAATATGAGCAGGTGAAAAGACGGCTGGCCGAATGGTACGCCACCGGATCGGAAGACCTTTTAGAGGGAATGTGGATAGTGGCCACTTACCAATTTCCCGAACTTGACCAGGAAAAACTCAGGCAGGATATCGAACAAATTTATTACGATACCTGGTTGGAGTTCAAACCCGACTTACACCCGTTTGATCAGGTGAAAATTCTGAATAGCGTATTTTTTTATAAACTAAAATTCAGCGGAAACCATAAGAATTTTCATTCACCATCTAATTCTTTCATCAACAGTGTGTTGGAGTCGCGCAGGGGTAATCCGATTACGTTGAGTGTGATCTATATGCTG
>JAOUKJ010000808.1 GCA_029882675.1 Cyclobacteriaceae bacterium | reverse complement strand
TTCGAGGGCCCTTAATACATCGTATGTACGCATGGAGGCTATAGTACGGCCAGCCCATGCAGATGCCCGTCGCACATGCCATTGCAGTTCGGGTGCCCAGCCGGTTTCTCCGGTACCACGCACCTCAAAAAATGCCACATTCCAATTGGGATTGAGCCGTGAAACAAATCCCTCTGATTCCCATCTTTTTTCACCGGGACTGCGCAAAACAATCATGAGCGGTTTCTTTTCATTTTTTGGGTGGCGCCATAGGATTTCCATCCGCAACCGCCAATCCTGTTCTGTGACAAAACTATAGATATCTGTGCCATAGGGAGCACCATCCAGCGCCCGAAACTCATGCTTCGGTTCAAAATCCACGGGCTCGTCCGGAAAAGCATGAAAGGTGTTTTCCAGTAAAAAATCCTTCACCTTGTCCCGGTGTGCGACCAGCTCTTCAGCTGAACTGATAACAGGTGGGGAGGCTGGCATTACAAAAGAATCCTGAATAATTTTTGTGCGATCATCAGCCGGTGGGCCATCCACATACACCCTCAATTCTTCGACTGTCAGCATGGCGCCCTCCGAATCATCAATATCGCCTAGTTCAGCTCCGGGAATATCTTTACCCAGAAGGTGTTTGGTGAAAAATGAAAAGATCGCCTCCCGGGAAATCTGATGATAGGAGTGTCCTCCCGGGGTTTCCACCATGGAGATATTATCTGCTGCACCGTACATATCATATATTTTTTCAATATCATGAAACACTTCCCATGACGACTCGATGGTGTTCATACCATCACGATCCGACTGGGCAATCAACAACGGCCGTGGAGCTATAAGCGTCCCGATATTCTGAAAATCCCAGCCTTTGTTATTGAGAATCATCATGCAATCACAATGGCCGTCAACAGTCCGGGCGGTGACGTGCGACTGCACCGTACTGTTGCCACAAACCGGCGACACTGCCTTCACCCGGGGATCAGCTGCAGCAGTAAACCATCCAATGGCCCCACCACCGGAGATTCCCGTCACGCCCATTTTCTCCGGATCAACCTCTTCCAAGCCGGCCAGCAAATCCAGACCGCGGATGGCGTTCCACACTTCCACACCGGCGGGTGTATAGCCCCGGCTGTACCAGTTGAACCACCCCCGGGAGTATGCACCCCAGTGTTCACCATACACCTCTCCCCACTGGATGGTCTCTACGATCAGGCATACGAAACCCAGTTCGGCAAACTTGCGGGGGTGAGCCTGGTAATGGTGGTTTTGGGTGCGTGAATGACCATTCAGGTATAAAATTGCTGCGCCCGGTGAAGTGATGTTGTCCGGAACATAGAGGTTGGCCGGTACATACAGACCCGGTAAGGACTCATAGTATAATTTTTCAATACGATACCCTTCTTTTTGTATAGTACCGGTATATTTTATATTCAACGGACTGCGTTCCCCGGTCATGGGGACGTCTGTCAAGCTGATCATTTCCAGGAAATCCTTGTAATCTTTCTCCCTTCGGTTTTCCAAATCTTCCCTCGTTTGGATACCTTCCAGGGAATTTTTTGTTATTTCGGTGGCCACCCGTATCAGGTGGTGGCGGATGTTATTGGACTGAATGACCGTATCTTTTTCCGGCGAGCTACTTGCAACCGGTTTGTCTGCCTGCTGGCATGAAGCCAATAATACAAACAATACGATGATGGGGGCAATCATTTTTTTCATAAGGACGGGCTTTTAGGTGTTTTTCCTGACAATATAAGGAAATTAGTGTTTTATTTTTTCACTAAAGCACTTTCAACCATTCCCCTTTAC
>JAOUKJ010000807.1 GCA_029882675.1 Cyclobacteriaceae bacterium | reverse complement strand
CGGTAAATCCTTTGGCCGTAGCGAAAATACGAAAAAATGTCTCCGGATTGCGTAAAACACCTGTTTTAGCCAGGTTTGATGGATCTGCTCCATTGAAGGCCTACAGCGATATGCCAACTTTGGGTGAGATCGGAGTGAAAGGCCCTTTAACGCCCGACCACATCATCCGTACCAAGCGGGCTCCCGTAGTGCTTTCCGAAAATCCTGAAGGTGACCTGGACGGATTTGTTAAAGAATATACACGCTACTTTAATGATAACACCACCGGCGACCTGGTACAATTACTTCCCGATCCGCGATGGGCCGTATGGCCGGGTAAGGGACGGTTGTCTTTTGGTACCAGTGTGAAAGAAATAAAAATCATAGAAGACATCAGCCGGCATACCATTAAAGCCATTTATCAGGCTGAGCATCTGGGCGGTTGGACGCCCCTGCCCGAAAAAGACCTTTTTGAAATGGAATACTGGAATCTGGAGCAGGAAAAATTAAAAAAAGGGAGCAAACCAAAAGCCATGCAAGGAAAAATAGCCCTGGTGACCGGTGGGGCAGGAGGCATTGGCAAAGCATGTGTTGAAGCCCTGGTACAACAGGGGGCGGCAGTGGCTGTTTTAGACATCAATCCGGAGATAACGTCCACCTTTAAGCAATCTGAAGTGCTTCCCCTGGTATGCGATGTGACCAATGACGACCAGCTAAAAGAGGCTATCGAAAAAACGGTGACGCACTTTGGTGGGTTGGATATGGTGGTGAGTAATGCCGGTATTTTCCCAAAAAGCTATACACTCGATGCGATGGATAGCAATGCCTGGGACAAAAGCATGGCGATCAATGTGACCAGTCATCAGCGGTTGTTTACACTAGCGCTGCCCTACCTTAAAGAAGGCATTGAAGCTGCTATAGTCATCATAGCTTCCAAAAACGTGCCGGCACCCGGGCCAGGTCAGGCGGCATATTCTGTGGCAAAAGCGGGCCTTACCCAGTTGGCAAGGGTGGCAGCGATGGAGCTGGGTAAATACGGTATCCGGATCAACGTGATACACCCTAATGCGGTGTATGATACGGCCATCTGGACGGAGGAAGTATTAGAAGCCAGGGCCAGTCATTATGGACTGACGGTGGAAGAGTACAAAACAAATAACGTCTTAAAGCAGGAAGTGACCTCTGCTGATGTGGCCAACCTGACTGTTTCCATGTTAGGCGATACTTTTTCCAAAACAACGGGTGCTCAGGTGCCTATTGATGGAGGTAATGAACGAGTTATCTGATGGTTTGATGATGTAATGCCCCGATTTCGGGTAAAGAGGTAAAGAAGTAAAGAAGTAGCGTGGTAGGCGCAATAGAATCTTTCGTCTTGTGTCTCATATCTAAAATCTATTATCTCATATCTAAGAAAAAGTGTCAGTCGCTCAGAGTTAAGCCGGGAGAAAGTCCAGATTGTACTGATTTCTAAAGGCTGACTCTGAGCAAAAAAGGGGAGAGCCCTCCCGGTTTCTACGACCCCTCGCTCAGCAGTCACTTCGGGAGGATTCCTGGCTACTAATAATATTCTAGCGAAGGGCTTTGAGCAAAAAAGGGAATAAGCTCATAGGTCTCAGAGTCCTCAAAGGGTTGAATTGTGAGCTTGGAAATTGTAGTAGAGTGCCCCGCCCTACGTGGAGCTGAGAGCATAGGTTTCCCGACCTGAATACAACTACCTACATCGATCTCACATCTTACCTCTCATATCTAAAATCTAAAATCTAAAATCTATTATCTCACATCTCTTGGGTCAACCTTTGGTAATATCTCCCGGC
>JAOUKJ010000201.1 GCA_029882675.1 Cyclobacteriaceae bacterium | reverse complement strand
TTGAAAGTAAACTCATTGGGCGCAAGTTTTCTGGCCCCGGTGATTTTCTCGAAATCAATGCCATTGACCAGCCCTTTACTTTCCAGTACCGAGTTAATATTATCCAAATTACGATCATTCGAAGTCAGTGCCTGTAAGGTTTTATACAGTTGGTTAGCCGCATTTTCATTCGGATCTGTTCTTCTGCCGGGCAGGGTTCCGGGGGTAGGTACAACAAAGGGGTTGTTCAGGTTGGCTTTGTAAAGATCATAGGGCTCGCCCAGATCCATCACACCCACTACACTTCTTTGGCTTTGTGTGTCATTATTCCGGTTAACTAAATAAACTTCTACCCGCGTAATATTTACACCGGAGGTGATTTGCGGCAGTGTACTGAGCCAGGCCTGATAGTTGTTTTTGAAAAAGTGCCCCAAAAAAAAGTGCCTGTTTTCATCGTAATCGGCTCCGGTAATTTCAAATTGTCTGCCCTGCCCATCGCCACCTCCATCAATTTCCAGGGTTTCTGTTTTCCCACGTTGCTGTGAGGCAACGGCCGTCACATATAATTTACCAAACTGGAGTCTTGTTTTCACACCAAACAGGTTTTGAGCCCCGTTGATCAGGCTGTTATTCAAGGGCAGGCTGACGTTTCCCAGTTCGAGTTTTTTAAGAATATCTTCCTTATAACCCGTGTATTCTACCTTGAGATTGTTTTGAAAGTCAAAGGAGTTGTTATTATCAAAATTGGCAGTAACAGACATTTTTTCACCTACCTTGCCTGTAACATTCATGCTGATCTGCTGATCAAATTCAAAGCCCCCGCTACGTTGTTGCCGCAGATTGAGGTTCGGATTGTCTATCCGCTGCCATCTGCCTCCGAAATCGAGGGTAACAAAGCCTGTGGGTATGATTTCAACAGTACTTCCGCCAAAAATCCTGTCCAGCACCGGACTTATATAGATGGGAGGAACCAGATTCCTGCCCGTAACGGCGCTTTCCCCGTCCAGGCCCGCTGAACGACTTCTCCAGTAATCTTTTAGCATTTCCCTTTCGCGGTACCTTTTAAACTCATCAAATGACATTTGTGAGGTTGGCCTGTAATTTAGTGCACCTATTTTTTCAGTGATGGTGTAGTTCATCCCGGTGTCTATTTCCACATCCAGACTAAGCATCCCGGGATTGCTGAGGATGAGCGGAGATTGGCTGGTGGGGTTACTAAAAGGGTCACCGTAACGGTCTTTTGCTTTATAAGTAGGTTGTGTGGTTGATTCATAGGGCACATCCGTTGAATCAGTACGGGTGGTATCTTGTTGTTGAAGGGTAAATGATAGTTCAAAAAAGGCAACGTCATTCCTGCGGGACTCCGACCAGGCAGAAGTAACAATCCCCAAAAGAAAAATGGTAATGCTATATATGAATATCTTCCTCAAATCAAGGCTTAGGTATTTTTCAGCGCTTGTTTAATTAATTCTTCCAATGTAATCTCATTTCCTGAATTATTCAGAATTTTGTTGAGGGTTTTTTCAGCAGCAAGCCGGTTTATACCCAGAGTAACTAATGCTGTTAACGCTTCGGATTTGATCGTATTGTGTGAAAATCCCGATATTTCTTCCGCAGTGACGTCACTTTCCCGGGCAAGCTTGTCTTTTAATTCGAGGATAAGACGTTGTGCCGTTTTTGCGCCTATGCCCTTTACACTTTTAATGGTGTTTACATCTTCCTGTATTATTGCATTTTTGAGCTCTGCTGCTGAAAGGGAAGACTGTACCATCAGTCCTGTTGAAGGACCAACACCATTGACTGAAATCAGGTTTAAAAACATTCTTTTTTCAGAATCTCTCATAAAACCATATAATGTATGTGCATCCTCTTTGATATGGAGGTATGTGAGTAGCTTTATGGCTTCTTTGTCTTTAATGTCAGCATAGGTACTTAGGGATATGAGGACTTTGTAGCCAATGCCATTGACATCAATAACGACAAAGGTTGGATCCTTTATTGCCAGCTTTCCATTGAGATATTCGATCATTGATTTTCAGATTTTTTCTTTTCGTTTACCCGGAAGGTATGGATTATGGTTTCCAGCTCCCGGACGGTTTCCCGTTGAGGCTTTCCGGGGCTATAGACAAATCCTTCAACATAATACAGTCGGTTTAAGACTTCATCAACTATAGTAATCCCAATAAAAGGGCCACCCATCGTATGGTTATTTGTACGCCAAAGGCCCCGGGTTTCCACACAGTAAAAGCCATTTAGGTTGAGTTGCCTGTTTTGAACCGGGATAAACGGGACTTCGGTTTCCGTAACTAAATATGAATCCGGCATTTCGTCCCGGTCTTCGTAGAGATATTTTTTACAAATAGAATCCCTTAGTTTTATGATGTAATCTTTTTCAAACTGCTCCCGGTCATAGTAAGGGGTATAGGTGATGAAAATGTTTTTATCAATCTCGGCATCCATTTGTCTTATCCAGACAAAACCGGAATCTATCAGTGCCATCTCATAGCCATAGGGAATGTCTATATCACACTTCATCTGCTTTTTTATACTTTTGGAGATCGATTTTTGAGATTTTTTAAATAACGTTTCCTGAAGGCGCGCTCTTTCGACACGGTTGAAATGATCGATTAGTTTCTGACTGTTGTCGTTCAGATTTTGTAAAAGGGATTGTTCACTTTGCCCAAAAAGATACATGACTTTCTGCCCTTTGGCATACTGATCATCAGCCAGGGAGAGAAAGTACTTTGGATCCGTTCTGATCATTTGGGCTGATTCGGGCGTGAAATAGTTTTGAACAATCCGGGCACCCCTTGATTTTGCGTCAAAAGTAGTGACGAAGATGAGGTTTTTTGCTTGTTTGAGCAAAGAGGTCATTTTTCTCGGATCGACATACCTCAGGGTAAATAGCAACTCTTCCCGGGGAAGCCCCTGCATTTCCTGACTGAAAATTTCCCTGATTTTTACGCCGATACTTGTATGCCATTGTGCGGAGTCCATCGTAATAATAATTTCTCCCGGTTGACCAGCTGCATTTTGAAGATAGGATGAGTTCTTTTTCCCATCACTACCGGTACAGTTGATCAGGAAAATTAATGGAAGGACGAAAATGAAATTTCTCATAATTTTTTATCAATTGATAAAATAATCCAAGATGGAAGTAAAAGTAACAGATTAACCTATTTTTAAGGTCTGGCCGGGCTTAATATTATCGCTATTGAGCCCATTGAGTTTTTTGATTTTCTCAATACTGAGCCCATTAAATTTTTTGGAGATATCCCAAAGTGTATCTCCCGGCTGAACGATATAAGTTTTTATACCATTACCATCTACAGTAACCGGGGTAGGAACCGGTTGGGTTGATTTAGCGACAACGGGTGTTTTTGGTACATAGGCGCCTGGTTTTAACCAGATATCCAGTCTTTGACCAACCCGAATCATGTCGCTATGGAGGTTGTTCCACCGTTTAAGGTCAGCGACTTTTACTTTATGACGGCTGGCTATTTTTCCCAGAACGTCTCCGCTTCTCACGCGATAAACAATTTTATTTTTACCATAGGTACTTCCTTCATAATTGCCCGCCAGGTACTGTATTTTTTTCTTATCTATTTGTCCGGCCGAGTCCAGGATGGCCAACCTGTTGGCTTTAAGTTGATCTACAGATTGAATGGGAATACGGACAGGATAAAGTTTTTCACTATCGGGAAATGCGTTCCAGCGCAGCCCGGGATTTAAAACTTCCAATTCTTCAGGACAGAGGTTTAACTGCTGTGCAAGTGTACCCAAATGGAGGTATTTTCGCACCATAATGGTATCAAATTCAGGCAGGTAATCAGGCTCAATACTATGGAAATTGTATTCTTCATGTTGTTTTACTACATATAGAATCGCCACAAATTGTGGCAGATAGGCACGGGTTTCTCTGTGCAGATAAGGGTAAATGTCCCAGAATTTCTTTTTTCCGGATCTTCTCATGGCTTTTTGAACATTGCCCGGACCGGTATTGTATGCGGCAAGGGCAAGTTCCCAATCTCCAAACATTTTATAAAGCTGGGCCAAATATTTACAGGCGGCTTCAGTAGCCCGTTCAAAATCCATGCGTTCATCGATATAATCGTCCTGATGCAGGCCGAAACTCCGACCTGTATATGACATGAATTGCCACAATCCGACAGCACGGGCGTGCGATCTGGCCCGTGGGTTGAGGCCGGACTCTATGATCGACAGGTATTTCAGTTCATCGGGGAGGCCATACTGCCTTAAATATTTCTCATAAACGGGAAAATAAGCTTCTTTTCTTCTAAGGGCTTTTTCAGTAAAAGCCCGATCCTTGTAGGCAAAGTGATTTACAAAAGCATGGACTTTATCATTATACAAAAGTGGTATTTCATTTTCCAGGCAGGAAAGCTTGTCCTGAATAAATTCATAGCTATCGTTTGCAGGAATGTAGGTAATGTTTTCGGTCTCGGCAGGAGGGGGGGTGAGAAATTCATTATTTATATTTAATGAATCAAACACTTCCTGTGCTTGTAACTCGTTTAGCGCCATGCTGAAAACAAGAATAAATATAGAGATGCCTATTTTCATTTATCCAATATGCTTTAAATATTCAGAAAAAGAAAATAAATCCTGTTCTTTAAAATCATCAGCCATGACTTGTAACCCTATCGGAAGGCCATTTTTATCCTGTCCATCCGGTATTACAATGGCAGGAATACCTGCCACAGAAGCCTGAACTGTGTATAAATCAGATAAATACATTGCCAGTGGATCACTTGCATGTTCACCTAATTTAAAGGCTGTAGTTGCTGAGGTTGGACTGATGACAAAATCAAAATCTTCAAACATTTTTTTTGTTGCCTGTCTGATTAAACGCCTCGCTTTTTGAGCCCTTGTATAATACGCATCATAATAACTGGCGCTCAGGACAAACGTGCCTAAAAATATCCTTCGCTTTACTTCGTCTCCAAAGCCTCCGGATCGCGACATTTTATAAAGGCTCTCCAGGTTTTTGGTTTTAGGAGCCCGGTATCCATAGCGTACACCATCATAGCGTGACAAATTTGAACTGGCCTCAGCGGTTGTTAGGATATAGTAAGTGGGCAGGATGTAATCCATCAGGGGAAAATCTACTTCTTCAATGGTATTTCCAGCATTTTTTAATTTTTCAATGCTCGCCTGAAAGTGATCCTTCACTTCACCTTGCAGTCCTTCATCTGCAAATGCATTTTTTAATATGGCGATTTTATATGGGGCCTTTTTTTCAGCAGGAGCTATGTTTACGGATTTGTTTGCAGAAGTGCTGTCCAGGGGATCGTGACCTGCTATGGTTTGATATACGAGCTCACACGATTCGATGTCCTTTGAAAAAAGGCCTATCGTATCAAATGATGAGGCATAGGCAAGTAGCCCATACCGACTTATTCTTGAATAGGTGGGTTTCAGACCGTATAATCCACAAAAAGAAGCGGGCTGCCGAACTGAGCCACCCGTATCCGAGCCTATAGCTACATGGCATGAACCCTGCTGAACCGACACGGCTGCTCCCCCTGAGGAACCTCCCGGAACACGGCTGGTATCCAGGGCATTTTTCACCGGGCCATAAGCGCTGTTTTCATTCGAAGATCCCATTCCAAACTCATCGCAGTTGGTGCGACCAATGATAATGGCATCTTCATCAAGTAGTCTCTGGACTGCTGATGAGGTGAACTGTGATTCAAATCCTTCCAGTATTTTGCTGCCACCACTTACATGATGTTGGTCATAGCAAAGCAGATCCTTTATACTGACAACCAGGCCAGCAAGCTTCCCCTGCGTACCTGCCTCAATTTTTTTATCAATTTCTTTTGCCCTTGAAAGCGCACTATCTTCAAAGACCTCAACATAACTGTTGAGGTCTTGCTTTGATCGAATGTTTTCTATAAAAGCGGAAACAATTTCAAAACACGAGGTATTCCCGGCGGAAAGTTCATTCTGTAGTTTAAAAAATGTCACGGTATAAGGAAGGTCGAATGATTATTTTTCTTCTTCGATTTCCCCGGCTTTGTCAATATCTTTTTTGATCTCACGGGTCGCATCTTTAAATTCTCTTATTCCGCGACCTAATCCTCTCGCGAGTTCAGGTATTTTTTTGGCACCGAAGAAAACCAAAACAAGTAAAACAATCAATACCCACTCCCAGCCACCAGGCATTCCAAATAAAAAGACTGTATCCATTTTGTTAAGTTTAATTAGAGCACAAAGATAGTTATAATGTTTTGACCGGACAAGATGTTAGCCGAATAGCAACAAAAAAGGCGCTTTATTTTTTCACGAGCCACAACTCCGGATTAAGCGGATCACGGCCTTTCCTGATTTGAAACATCAACTCTGTTACTCCTTCCGGGCGGGTAACGATCTCTCCTAATATTTGCCCTGTCTTTACTTTTTCCCCTACCTTGATCAGGGGCTCCTTCATGCCGGAATATACCGTGTAATAATCTCCATGTTTGATCAATGCACTATAGCCCTTGGCCTGAATGTACCCTACAAAAAGCACATCGCCGTCAAATATAGCCCGGGCTGCCCCGTTTTTACTTGTTTGAATATATATTCCATCATTTTCAACGATAACGCCCTTTAAAGCGACATGCTGTTGTTTGCCAAATTTTTGTGAAATGAAGCCATCTTCAACGGGCCAGGGAAATTTGGTTTTATTCTTTTCGAATGTGGATGATAAAACAGCTATGGAGCTGCTGGCCGTAGTCGATTTTGAGGCGGCAGCAAGCTCAGCATCAATTATTTTATTGATTTTGTTTTCCAATAAAGCCACGGCCTTTCGGGTTTCTTCCAGTCCCCGGATGAGTTCGTCTTCCTTTTGTGCCAGTGATTCAACAACCTTACTTCGGGTATTTTTCAGTGTGATCAACTGCCGATTTTGAACGGTTTGTTCTTCGATCAGGCTTATTTTGTCCAATTTATTTTGCTCGATCACCTGCACCTGCATAGCCAGTGTTGCTGTGACCTTTTTGATTTGTTCAGCCTGTTTTTTTCGGGTTTCCCCATACTGTTCCATATACTTAATACGGGCACGGAGTTCACTAAATGATGACGCCGAGAAAATGAAAGTGAGCTTATTTAATCCCAGATTTGCTTTATAGGTAGCATATACCATGGCCTTGTATTCTTCTTTTAGAGAGGCGAGGTCCTCGTTCAGGCTGGAGATGATCATGTTGGTCTCCTCAATT
>JAOUKJ010000806.1 GCA_029882675.1 Cyclobacteriaceae bacterium | reverse complement strand
GGTTGACTACACAGTTAGACTTTAATCAAGGTCATAGTTATCGATATAAAGATCTTAATGAAGAGCGAGATAGCCATAGTAAGCGACTTGACTTTAATATGGGCTTAAATTACAGCCTGTTCTAATGCTGTTTCAACGATAAAAAGTATAGGACAAACCAAACTTTGAAATGGGATTGAGGGAGATGTCTATGGTGCGGGTATGGACCAACTCACCTTTTAAGGCCAGACGTTTAATAAAAAATACATCGCCTTCCAGGTGTATGGATAACCTTTTGCCTATTCGCTGGATTATTCCTATGCCCGGGTTTATGCTGAAATTAAATATCTTTATATCGTATTTATACACAGGTGACCAACCACTCCACCCCCAATTAATATATTCCCCTTTGTAGGACGAAATACCGGATACAATATCAGTAAAAAGGAGAAGTGAAAGATCATTGGCTGTAAAAATCCTGGCCATGCCATATGAAACAGCTGCTTTCCGGTATTGCCCCTCGTTTCTCTGATCGCCATGGCTTACATAAATGCCAGGGATTTCGGAATAGACGTATGAATTATCATAATTTAAATATGTTAAAGCCCCTCTTTTTTGCCACTTTCCTTTATTAAAATATATAAACAAACCGTAAGGGGATCTTTTTAAATAACGTTCCTTAAAAGAATCTGCGTCCCTTGCAAGTATGGGATTTTTCACAATGGAGTAAGCGTTAATTCCCAGTGAAATGCCTGACTGACACAAACCAGGCCTATACCAGACAAGGCCAACGATAAACAGAAGGTATGCCAAAGGTTTCATAATGGTATTAGTCAAACTACAGCAAACAAGGCCATTTGAAACACAATATAGTGAATAATAATAATACCCTACCTCAGTCGTAGTTGAACGGCCTTGCTCTCCAATTCCTTCAAGGCATCGCGGGCTATCCACCGGGCCGGCTTTGTTCCGATTAAAGCAATTTCTTTTGCCGTTGCTATGGCATGGTCATTCCATTCTTTGTCCCGCTTGCCTATCTGGCGCAGTGCCCAGTTGACACTCTTTTTTACCATTTTGCGGTCGTCGGAAGCCCCTTCCTTTAGCAATGTCAGGAAAGTGTGTAGGGTATCTTCTTTTAAATGCTGTTTTTTAAAAGCGAGCCAGGCCATGATGGCAAAGCCCGACCTTTTTACATACTCCCTTTCATCATCACTCCATTCAATGGCCTTATCAATAGCAAAGCGCGTTTTGATGTACAGGTTCTGGCAGGTCTGGTCGCATATCTCCCAATTGTCAAATTCCTGTGCCCATGTGTCCATTTGTTGGGGTGTGGTTTTTTTGGGTTCTTCCACCATGCCCGCCAGGATACGTGTTTCCCGGCTGTTGAAGCTCCAGAGCTTCAAGGCCAGGGCGTGATTGGGACCGATGACCTTGGCCATTTTGCGCAATTGTGGCATGGTGAGACCATATATTTTAGTGGTGGCTATGCCAAAGCGCTCCATGCCTTCTGCATTTTCTTTGTTCTGGTTCGTTTCGAGCCATTGTACTATTTCTTCCAGGGTCATGATACTTATTTTAAGGAGGGTAAGTGATGATCGTTTATTTTTTTCGGGTTATTCTGCATATTTATCTGCCCATGATTTATACATTTCCCTTAACTCTCTGACTTTTTCCGGTTCTTTTGCTGCCAAGTTTTTCATTTCCCCTACGTCATGCGTCAGGTTGACTAAAAACAACGAGTCACCTTCTGCAACGGGGGCTTTGTCAGATGTGTCTTCCGGTCGGTAAAGCAGCTTCCACTCGTCTTTTCGCACTGC
>JAOUKJ010000200.1 GCA_029882675.1 Cyclobacteriaceae bacterium | reverse complement strand
AGCAATGCCTGTTAAGTAAAAAAACACTTCAGCCGTGTGGAATTAATGAATTTGATTAATTACAATTCACGGCAATGTTTTATTGTACTATTAGGATTAACAAATTTACATATGTATTCGTTCATATATATGTTTAAACATCTAAAATAAATTCATAAAGGCTTTACAAAGGGCAGAAGCGAGCGGATATTTTCCGCAGGATGGCTTGCAAATATTCCTTGCAGTAATTTTAGCTTCCGGTTTATACATCTGGTGTATTTTGCGTGCGCACTACTCGCAACATTGTTAGTAGGGGAATGTGTTTTAAGACCTACTTCCAGCATATTGGAATTCGTTTTTTTACCTTGTGTTTTTTGTGTAGCCTTTTTTTGTAATTTTGAAACAATTTTCACTGAAGTAAAGGTAAGTGCGGGATGCTCAATTCCCCAATCATTCAATTAGATAATATAAAGTATGTCGCTTAGCGCAGTAATTTTCGATATGGACGGGGTGATTATCGACAGCGAGCCCCTGCATGTAAAAGTGGTGATCAATATGCTCGGTGATTTAGGGGTAGAGGTGGGGGCGCCTGATATGATCAAATACACAGGTACCTCCAATGCCAACATGTGGGATGCAATCATTGCAACCTATGGTTTGAAAAAGTCAAAGGATGAGTTGCGCGAAGATCAACACCGCAGAAACATGCAAACACTGGCTCAGTGTAACAATATCCTGTTGGCAGGCATTAAGGAGTTGATGACGGAAATTCAAAAGGAAGGCCTGCCGATGGCTATTGCATCGTCTTCCAACATGGAGTATATACAGGGTGTGGTTGAAAAATACGGACTATCCGCCTATATGCGGGCCATTGTGAGCGGTGAGCAAGTGAAACAAAGCAAGCCCCACCCGGAGATATTTCTCAAAACGGCTCATCAGTTGGGAGTGGATCCGGAGGCATGTGTTGTTATTGAAGATTCACAACATGGTGTACAGGCAGGTGTTGATGCCGGCATGAAGGTGATTGGATTGATCAATCCAAACTCAGGGAAGCAGAATCTTTCCAAGGCCAGTTGTTGTGTGGATTCACTTGTGTCCATAAATCCGGCTATGATGCGTGGATTGTTTGGGAGGTGAGGAATTCAGCTTTTGAGGAAAGTTCGTTTGGATATTGTAGGTAAGTTGATTTTCAAAACAATAGTTGTATGCCGGAAAATATAAAAAAGAAAGGTGTTTTAAGCGAAATAGTCCAGATGCTTGATCCGGTGACCGCTAAACTACAAAATGAATTTCAATATAAATCATATAGCGAATGGGCCAGGCAATATATAAGAGCCTTCCAAAAGCAGCCCCACCTGCCAGGCCAGATGATTTATATTATGGATTACCATTCAAAAGAGATCATACTATCCAAAGGTTTTGAACTTAATCTGGGGATTTCGGAACCCTTGGAAATAAGTGCGATCTATCAGCAGATACATCAAGAAGATGTATATACTGTAGTGAAAATCGTTAAAGGGGTTGTGTCTTATTGTCTCAATATAGATGTTGGAGAGGCCTTTGAAATGGTACTTACACACGATTACCGCTTAAAATGTAAAAATGAGAAATATCGATGGTTCTTGCGTAAATCATATGCGATGAGTTTTTCCGGAAAAACTTTTGATCTGACTTTGAACATACTGACAGACATTAGTTGCTCGAAAAAAGACGGCCCGGTAACCTGGTCATTGGAAGGCCCGGAGAAAGATTTTTTTTATAATGAGGTAAAAAAGGAACTCGCTTATCAACCTGTGAAAAATGATTTACTAAGCAAAAGGGAAATGGAAATATTGGAGAGTTTAAAAAAGGGGGAGAGTAGTGAAAATCTTGCAGGTAAGATGAATATTAGCATGCATACAGTAAATACACACCGACGCAACATACTAAAAAAACTAAAGGTGCGAAATGCCAGCGAAATGATCTATAAGGCCGTGCAAATGGGATTGTTGTGATTAAATGAGGAGGGGTGCTCTCATTATTTCAATAAGAAATCATGAGAATTAAATTTGTATTCATCGAAACTTTCCTTCAAGGTATTTCAGGAGAGTGCCTTCCTGATCAGCCTGTTTTCCAAAATCGAAAGTCAAAAATATTCAGTATATTTATTGAAAATTCGAAAGCGTAGGGCAATAGCAGTTATCTATCCGTTCGGAGGCCTTTAAATTGAAATCCATGCAGCACAAAACAGTCATTGAACCCTTTAAAATAAAGTCCGTTGAACCCATCACGCTAAGTACCGGCGAACAGCGAAAAAAACACCTGGCAAAAGCCCATTACAATCCGTTTTTATTGGACTCTGTTCACGTGATCATTGACCTGCTGACCGATAGCGGCACCTCAGCTATGAGCTCAGAGCAGTGGGCCGGTGTGATGCGCGGAGATGAGTCATATGCCGGCTCTCAATCCTGGTTGAGAATGGAAAAGGGCATTAAAGACCTGACCGGGCATGAATACATCCTGCCTACGCATCAGGGAAGGGCTGCTGAACGAATCATATATACTTACCTGGGTGGGGAAGGAAAAACTTTTATAAGTAATACACACTTTGATACTACACGGGCAAATATAGAGTATTCAGGGGCAGAGGCAGTGGATATCCCTGTTGCCGAATCTGGTGATATGGATCAACTTTATCCCTTTAAAGGCAATGTAGATCTGGAAAAGTTGCAAGCCATCATCGAAGACCGGGGCAGTGAGCACATTGGGGCGGTCATACTCACCGTGACCAACAACAGTGGGGGAGGGCAGCCTGTAAGTATGGAAAATGCGCGGGCGATCAGGGATATTTGTAAGTCACATCAGGTTTTGTTCCTTTTAGACAGTTGTAGAATAGCTGAGAATTCGTACTTTATAAAGCATCGTGAACCGGGCTTCGAACATAAGACTTACCGGGAAATTGCCCATGAAATGTTTTCCCTGGCAGATGGGGCCATTATGAGTGCAAAAAAGGATGCGCTGGTAAATATGGGCGGATTTTTAAGTCTGAAAGATAAAGGTCTGGCAGATAAATGCGTCAACATGCTGATCATTACAGAAGGTTTCGTGACCTATGGTGGACTCTCAGGGCGGGATATGGAGGCCATTGCGATCGGCCTGGACGAGGTCTTTGATCCGCATTATCTGGAGTACAGGATCAAAAGCACAACTTATCTGGGAAATAGACTACATGAAATGGGTGTGCCTGTTATTCGGCCCATAGGAGGCCATGCCGTTTATGTCGATGCCCATCTTTTATATCCGCATATACGAATAGATCAATATCCCGGCCAGGCTCTCGTTTGTGAGTTATATGAGAAAGCAGGCATCCGGAGTGTTGAGATTGGATCGGTGATGTTTGGTAAGTATGATCATACAGGCCAATTAATACCGGCTGCCCGGGAGTTGGTTCGACTAGCCATCCCCCGGCGGGTTTATACCCAAAGCCATATGGAATATGTGATTGAGACTTTTGAGGAAATTTTAAAGACACGTCATCAATCAACCGGCTTGCGGATAATTGAAGAAGCACCCTATTTAAGGCATTTCACGGCGAAGTTTGAAAGATTACAGTGAAAACACTTTTCCCAGTCAATCTGATCACTTCATTTTAAGCACAATACTGACAAATTCCGCCTTAAAACCATGCGGATCATAGTCTATTGACTGGCTGGACCAGTCATAGATATCGTTCCATGTGATGGTTCCTTTGTATTCGGAGTCGCGCAACAACATGCCAAAACCAGCCAGGCTGGCTGTAAACCGCATATGTCGGCTGGAATGTGTAAATGCTTTACCCTCGTCAAAAATGTCAAGGTCTATAGGAATGCTGGTATCTGCATCAGGTTGTTTGTAACGGAAGTTGATGGTAAAGGTAGGCTCTACTCTGAGTTGAGCACTGGAAGCGGGCTTTATTTCGTACAGGGCCGTAATACTTTGCCCTACACCAATTTCCCCTGCATCTTTTTTATCATCGGTGAAATCTTCTTCATTAAGTAGCCGGTTTTCATACCCAATGAGCCGGTAAGCTTCTACCAGCGAGGAATTAAAATGCACCTGAACTTTGACGTCTTTGGCAGCGGTATAAAATTTACTGTGTTCGTATATAAAGACCTTTTTGGCTTGTTCCAAACGGTCTATATATTCATATGTGCCATTGCCGTTATTGGCCAGTTGCTCCAGCATACCGTCATTCAGGTTGCCTCTTCCTACGCCAAGTACCGTAAGAAAAATACCCAAATCCCTTTTTCCTTCAATCAGGGTAATCAGTTCTTCCTGATTACTAATCCCTACATTAAAATCACCGTCTGTTCCCAAGATGACCCTGTTATTTCCGCCTTCAATTAAATTGGCCTGTGCTATTTCGTATGCAGAAAGGATGCCTTCTGCCCCCGCTGTACTCCCCCCGGATCCAAGGGACCGTATGGCGTCCTTTATGGTTTCTTTTTGGTCACCGGCCGTTGATTCCAACACTACACCTGCACTTCCCGCATAGGTGACAATAGCTATGCGGTCATGGGCAGAAAGTTCGTCTACCAACAGTAAAAAGCCTTCTTTCAGTAAATGCAATTTGTCATCACTGGACATTGAACCGGACACATCTATAAGAAACACAAAGTTTGAGGCAGGCAATTCATGACGGGGTATATCGTGGCCTTTGATGCCAATCCTGATGAGCTTATTGCCGGATTGCCAGGGACATAAGCTTACCTCTCCATTGACTGATATGGGATCGTTGGAGTTCGTCTCCGGGTAGTCTTGTGCAAAATAATTAATGAGTTCTTCAGTCCGGATGGCTCCTGACGGTGGAGGGGTGTTTTCACTGAGGAAACGCCTGACATTGGCATATGAAGCTCCATCCGCATCAATGGAAAAAGTGCTCACGGGCTCTTCGGATACCTTGATGAATGGATTCTCAACAATGTCTTTGTACCTGTCTCCCGTAGCGGGTTCGGACATGTCAATGTTCAAATTGTTAAAACCTGAATTGTAGGCCATGTCGGCCAATCCGTCACAAGTGTCACAGTATAACCTTTCCTCTTGGCATGCAAATAACATGATGAGGAAAATAAGACTCATTGCCGATGCTTTCATATGGGTAGATTTAGTGAAATTATTGTATGTAGCTTTAATAACATTAAAGACACATTAACAACGGCAAAGGGTTGGAATTATTACTTCCCGAGCCTGGACACCTTCACATCCCACATCCCACATCTAATATCTAATATCTAATATCTAATATCTAATATCTAATATCTAATATCTAAAATCTAATATCTAAATCATATCTCCCGGTACCGCCACCGTACGATCCGCATTCCGATCCACCCACATAGTATTCCAATCACTGCACCGACCAATATATCGCCGGGATAATGTACACCCAGATAAATACGGGAATACGATACGATGGCCGCCCAGACAAAAATCCAGCGGATCCATGGATAATTTCTTCGGAAGGTTAAAAAGAAGAACATGGCCAGGGCAAAGGTATTGGAGGCATGCGATGAGGCAAAACCATAATGTCCTCCTTTATAGTCATTAACAAGATGCACCAGGCCATCCAGGGTGGGTTCATGACTGGGGCGCAAGCGTTCGAAGAAAGGTTTCATCATTCCGGAAGTGATCTGGTCTGATAGCCCGATACCGACACCTACAGCTGCAAGAAATACCACTGATCGCCACTTATATTTCCAGATGAGAGCGCCGGCCAGTGCTACATAAAATGGGATCCATTCCTTTTTTCCGGAGATAAAAAACATGATGGGATCGAGCCAATGGGCATGCAGCCCATTGAGAAAAAGGAAGAATTGTTTATCGAGTTCTATAAGCCAGTCGAGCATGGGAAGAAGATACTGTGTTGCTTAAAATTATTATGTGCTTTACTAATCATGGTATTTATGATTGAACCCAAAATTACTTGTCTCGTATCTTATTTCTAGTATCTCAAATCCAATATCTCACTTCATCAGCTTATAATAGCTATCCCCCAGTGGCAGCCAGTGCAAAGATAACAAGTTATTTTTAGCTTGCATCTCATACTCCACCCTAAGGGTGTGTATGCCTTCTTCCATCTCCAGCATAATCTCCCGGTCATCTTCCCGGTCGCTGATTACCTGGTTGCCATCAATATAGAGGCGGGCTTTTCCTGCCAGTTTATAAAAATACTTTCCCCGTCTTTCAATCATAATTTGGTGCTTAATGGTCAACGGATTGGTGATTGTGGGGAGTGAGCGAAAGGATAAATCATTAAAATGGACAGCTTCTGCAGATCCGGCAAAGTGATTATCGTTTAGCCATAATGTAAATCGTTGTGATGAGTCCGGCTGAATGGTGACAAAGGGCGCATTGATCGGGCTTCTCTTTTCCACCGAATCTGCATCGAGTGACAATACCCATTTCACGATACTTTCTGCTTCGCCGGGTTTGATAAAGTTGTGGCGTACCATCTGTTGGCCACCCCAGACACCCCCGCCTCCTTCCAGCACTTTCCTGCTCAACATACGGATGTTTTCATTGGTGGTTTCATAATGTTCTGCAATGCGAATGTAGGCAGGCCCGCCACCATTATCATAGATGCCATGACATATAAAACAGTCGTCCTGACGCATGATCGCAAAGGCTTCCCGCTCGCGTTTTACCCTGACCGGGCGCTTTTCCCTTTCCGGCGACTGGCAAAAAGAAAGGCTAAAAATCAAACATATCCAACCGTATCGTATCATTAAGGATCTTTCTTTTTTATTTCTACATAAAATGGATAAACTGTAGTTCGGGGAGACTTTTGGTTTGTGAACCAGCCATCAACTTTAGCCGGGCCGGAATGAAGCGCTATGTCAGGTACGATCATCACACGTTTAGTCGTATCGGTATGTTGTACAACCCTTTGTATGGGGCCAATTTTAAAGGTCAGTTGGCCAGGCCCGGTCGGATTCTCTTTGAAGAAAAATTTTATATCATAAAGCCCTTTTTCAGCTATGGTTACATCCCAATAGAGGTATTTATTGTCTTCGGCCCAGATGCCGGCCGGGCCTTTGGCATCGTTGCGGTTTAGAATGACCGGATTCTCATGGGGTGATCCGATCACTATTCGCGGGAAGTTGATCAGGTTTTCCGCCTGACTGATGTTTGCATACCAGTCATCGAAAATGCCAATCAACTCAGTGGCCTTTTTCGTTTCGTTACCAACGATATTGTCATTTCACCGGGATCATCAG
>JAOUKJ010000805.1 GCA_029882675.1 Cyclobacteriaceae bacterium | reverse complement strand
TATGTAACCTTGGAAAGCGCCCTGGCCTTTTATAATCTGATACCGGAAGGTGTCTTTATGACCACATCCGTAACTACGCGTAACACGGCCAGATACAGGACGCCTGTTGGATACTTCGAATACAGCCACATAAAACCTTCATTATTCTTTGGTTACCGGCTGGTGCAGACTAACGATCTTACTTATAAAATAGCATCGCCGGAAAAGGCAATACTTGATTTTTTTTATGCCAGAAAACACGCTACAGAAAGTAGTATTGAGGAAATACGCTTTAATGAATGGGCTATAAAAGATCTCATTGATTTTGACCTGTTGGAGAAATTCTTACTTATTTTTGATTCAAAAATCCTGTATAAAAGGATCGGAATATTTAAAAGTGTAATCAATGCTTAGTATCGATGAAATAAAGCCCTATTACCCGGACTCATTACAGGTTTACGAACGCTTTATTTTAAGGGAATACCTGCAATACAAAATACTGGAAATTATTTATGATAGTCCGTACGAACATAAACTTTCGTTTTTAGGTGGCACCTGCCTTCGCATAGTTTACAACAACAGCAGGTTTTCAGAGGACCTCGATTTTGATAATTTTCAGCTTTCAATGGAAGAGTTTGAGACTCTGGCCGGCATTGTAAAAACTGAACTTGAAAGGCTCGGATATGTGGTGCAGATGAAGAACGTGAAAAAAGGGGCCTATCATTGTTATATCCGTTTTCCGGAAATACTGTTCAGGGAAGGGTTGTCTGGTCATCGGGAAGAAAAAATCCTGATTCAGATCGATACGGAACCTCACCAGTATGATTATAAACCGGATCAACCCTTATTGAATAAATTTGACATTTTTACCCAAATAAACGTGACACCAAAAAATATTTTGTTGGCACAAAAATTTTATGCCATCATTAATCGTAAGCGCAATAAAGGCAGGGATTTTTATGATCTTGTATTCCTGATGGGATTAGGTGTAAAACCCGATTATAACTATCTGGAATCTAAATTGAGGGCAGGATCACCAGAAAAGCTTCGGGACATGGTACTTGAAAAGTGTGCTACTCTAAGCATGAGAGAAATGGCCAATGATGTCAGGCCATTTTTATTTGATTCAAAAGATGAGAAAAAGGTTTTACTGTTTCCACAATTTATTGAACAGGTTGAATTGAGTTAGATAAAACACCAACCCTTCTACTCCACCACAATCTCATCGATACTCATATTCGCTGGTCTTCCCGCACCCGGGTGCCACTCTGGTGTGTTGCCCAGGTTGTGAGCCACTACCCGCACATACCTCGCCTTCCGGGGGGTAAAATCAGCAATGAAATCGCGCTGCTGACCACCGTACTGATCAATGGGCAATGTGTTTTGGATGCTGCCCACCAGTTCGAAATTTTCTCCGTCTTCAGATACGAAATATTCCACTTTCACCGGGAAGAGTCTTAGCCAGAACCCGTACTGGAAATATGCCGATTCGATGCGCCTCACTTCCTTTACTTCTTCCAGATCAATGGTGGCGTCCAGGTTTTGCCCGGAAAACGTGAGCCAGTTATAGGCATAGTCATGTCCGCCCCTTACCCCGTTGGTCAGGATCTCTCCGGCATTGTCGGGTATCTTACCGGCCTCAGGGCTGGCAAAAGTGACTTTCTTTCCATAAGCTAGGTGCTCCTTCATCCCCAGCGAAAACAGCCGGTACATGGAGGCCCTGTATTCGGAGGGCGAGGTGCTCCATTCTTTTACACGTGTCACCCCTTGCCTTATACACAAATCAGTAAAGGGATCCACACGCCTGCGGATATCGGTGCGTAT
>JAOUKJ010000804.1 GCA_029882675.1 Cyclobacteriaceae bacterium | reverse complement strand
GGTATCCCGCAGTGGCGGGAGGGTATATGGGGTCATTGTCAAATTCTTCCTTCTATTTCCTTTACAATAAAGAAACCATCATCACCCTGTTTTTGATACAGAGGCATAAATATCAGGCCATCACAAGCCGCAAATATTCCGCCTTCATTATTCACGGCCAAATGTTCTCCTTTTTTCACTTCTTGAAAGTTATGGTATCCGGGATCCATTCGAAAACCATCCTGTCCTGAAATTCGATGTCTGTGAAGCACTGAAACCTTATGAGGCAGGGCATGGATGAAAGATTCAATGATTTGGTCATACCTTGAAAATTCATGGTCATGTTGCCGCTCCAGTACTTCTGCCGCATAGAGCAATTCCCATATACCTGAAGTATGCAGGTTTAAGGCCCTGTCACTACCAATCAATCCCCCTTCAAAAGCAAAGGCCACAAATCCCCTTTTATGCAAAAACTCCATAAGTGTACCCTCCAGGTGTTTTTCCAGATCAATGATAATGGGCAATTGCAGTGATTTCACGATAACGTTGTCTGCCTCGTCATCGGGTATCACAATGAAATTACCATTATCTGAAGAGGTGGCATGCAGGTCAACGAGAACTTTAGTGCTGTATTTTCCATTGTCGTGCTTTTCTATTTCACCGAGTAGTTCCAAAAGTTCAAAGTCTTCGGCCTGCTCATTGGCCGGATCGTGCTCAGTACGAAGTTTGTGGACAAATTCCTCATCCCAACACCTGTTAAGGTCATAATCCAGAAAACGTTCCCCCATTTCATAGGCTTTAGTGTTACCCACCAAGCCAATTATTTTTCCCCTGAAAGGAAGATTCCATTCTTCCAACGACCTGAAAACATTAATAATGGCATGGACGCCAGTAGTTTCATTGCCATGCACTGCCCCAAGTAATATGATAAGCGGTCCGGGCTGACCACTATCTTTAATCCCTAGTACTCTGTTCATCTCATCGTGCTGATATTCATTTCACCATTTCTCAAATGACCAAACAAATATCGAATTTTCATTATGTTTACGCTTTACGCTTATCTTCAAGCACCTTTAATAAGGTTCTTGTAATCCCTAAAAAGTTACCTTCGGTAATGATACCTACCAGGTTGTTGTTTTTTACTACTGGCAGGCAACCTATCTTATGTTTATTAAACAAATACATGGCATCAAAAATAGTAGATTCAGGTGAAATAGTGATAGGGTTTTCTATCATAAGTTCCCGAACTGTTTTTGGCTCCTTGTGATTGAGTTTACTTTGACTTGTAAAGTAGCGCAGGAGCATCCGGGAAGACACCAGGCCAATAAGACGGCCTTTATTATCTTCTACCGGCGTATACCTTATTCTTTGCCAATCCATCATATCAGCTACGAGTTCGGGGATATCATCTCTGTGCACTGTAAAGAGGTCTGTGGTCATAAACTCTTCCACCAGTATACCCCGGGGATGCCAATGTTGAATATCACGCAGGCCGGCATCAGGCCATTGATGTACAGGCAGCCCTTTTTTGTTATTTGAAGCCATACTGGCGGTGATGGCGATGGGTATTTCTTCCCTTCCCACATCTTCCCGGGCTAAAGCGGCAAAAGAGCGCAATATCCAGGAACTTCCGTTTTTCCGTGTTTCATTTCGTGCTTCGATCACGCCTATATACCGATCAATATCTTCCTTCACTATACCATTTTTTTCCAGTCCTTCCCTGGCTATTGGAATTAATTCTTCCTTAATCAGATCAGTAACGGCCACTTTTCTATTCCCAATCCACTTTAGTTCGCTGGCCATCCCTTTAAATGCCGTGGTAATG
>JAOUKJ010000803.1 GCA_029882675.1 Cyclobacteriaceae bacterium | reverse complement strand
TGGACTGGGCGTGGTCTGGAATTGCTCAAAACACAAACAGCACTAACTCCTTTAGTATTGACCAAAAAGGGTCCATCACCAGATTGTAATAAGGTTCTTTTAGGTTCGAGCTATTGTAGCTTCCAAACTTTGTCCCCCCTCCCCAAGTGTGTAATAGATTTTTGTTTAGGGAGAGTGCATCTCCCTAAACTCTTTCTCAGCTATCCCAACAAAGTTTCAATTTATCAGCATCAGTCAGGTTATTTAAGGGTTTATTGCTGCTCTCCAGCTTTCGGAATTGGGTCTCAATGATCCATCCGGGTAAACCTCTTTAACTGATTGGGTTTTCGCAATTATTGTCTTTTAGAGTGACATAATTTGTCGATTATGGAGGTTTTCTCGGGATAAGAATTTTTGAGAGATTAAATTGATCTAACATAACTATATGAAAAATAAGTCAATTTGTTGTTTTTGAGGGCGTTCCAAAGGTATGGCATTGGTATTGCAATATAACTATCAAAACCGAATATAAGATTTAAGTTTGGGAAGAGAATCCCAATAGGCTTTTGGTTTTAATTGGTAAATATTATTGATGTTTTTACGAGGAGTAAACAGGATGACTAAATTAAGAAATCAAAAAGGTTTTACCTTGATCGAACTGTTGATTGTTATTGCTATCATCGGTATTTTGGCGGCTATCGCTATCCCGCAGTTCAATCAATACAAATCCCGTGCGTACGATTCTGACGCCAAGGCTAACTTGCATAACGTTTATTTGGCTTGTAAGGCATACTGGGCGGATTCAGGATCTCAGGCTACTTGTGATTCAGCCCAGTATACCCTGACGACATACGGCTATATTCAGTCGGCGGCCGTAAGTATTACTGGGACGGGTGTTGAAACTGCCTTTACTGGCACAGCACAAAATACTAACTCTACCAATTCTTTCGGCCTGAATTCACTGGGTACCATTACCCCACTGTAGGATTGTTTTGGGATTAGTTATAAATGTAATGATACTCTTCCCACCCCTTGGGGTGGGAAGAGTTTCTTTTTTGAGTCCATTGAATGTACTCTGAAAACCCTGCCTATTCCAGAAATGCTCCCATCGTTTGTTTATTAATTCTTGCCTGGTTCGTATATCTATCGACTCTTTCTCCGACCGTTTTTTACCGAGATACCCCGGAGTTTGTTAATACCGCTTTTTCGCTAGGTATAAGCCATCCAGCAGGATTTCCTATCTATAATTTGATGGCCAAAGCGGTGACTTTTCTACCGATGGGGGCCATTCCCTTCAAAGTGAATCTCTTTTCCAGCCTGATGGGGTGTCTGGCTTTATTGGTTCTTTATATGACTTCGGTCGCGTTTTTAAGAGTGTTGGCGGGATCTGGTGATTCGGGTTCTTCATTTTTATGGCCGTCTCTGTTGCCCGTTGGGTTTCTAGCTTTTTGTGTTCCCTTTTGGGGCAATACTATGCTGGCAGAGGTGTACACACTACACACCTTGTTTACCGTTGTAATGATTCTCTGTCTATTGAAGTGGAAAGAAAAAGAGGATGTGCGTTTCCTTTACTCGGCGGCTTTGATTTATGGCTTGAGTGCCGGGAACCATGGGACGGTGGCTTTTTATCTACCTGCCATTTTGATTTTGTTTTTTTTCTGGTGTCGGCAGGACCGCTGGAAGCACCTTTCGCTGTGCGCTCTATTTTTTCTATGGGGATTTTCAGTTTATCTGTATCTGCCGATTCGTTCCTTAACGGAGCCTACTTTTGATTGGGGCAACCCCGAGACTTTACAGGGATTCTTGTTTCAGGTCACAGACCGAAAAG
>JAOUKJ010000199.1 GCA_029882675.1 Cyclobacteriaceae bacterium | reverse complement strand
CTTTAAACGTCATGAGCGGAAAATTAGGCTCCTGGCCAATTGCTGATGAGCCAATGTCTAAATAATGTAGTCCGTTTTGAAGACAATAGTTGTAAATTCCATTGAAGAGAAAAGCTACCGGACTGAGTTTGTCATAATCATTATTGTGGGCATGAGAGAAATCGTGCATCATGGTGGAGGTGGCCCTGATACAAATGGATGCCGCCACAAGCCGATCCTGGTCTGTAACACTAAACAACAGGAAGTCTTCGGGAAATAATTGCAAATGCCGGTCAAAATGGGATTTGTCCATGGAAAACCGACGTCCTTTGCTGTGTTGATAATTAGCAATGAATTGATAAATTTCATCAGCTTTACATACATCATCAGGTGTAAATTGCAGCCCGAGATCCTCCGTCCTGCGTAATCTTCTGCCCAATTCATATTGCCTGATAAGTGCTTTATACCCCTCTTTTTTTATGGGAAACACAGAATGAAGTTCCGATTTGGATACTTCGAAACCATTCTGCAAAAAGGCATAGGATTCCATCGAAAACTGTGCCCCGGCGGGGAGGGAGGGGCGGGAAGTAATTCTAATCTCCTTTGAGTTTTTCAATGCGGCAACAATATAAGCGGTAAAGCGGTGCAGGTCTTCCTGATGTATATGGGGATTGAAGTCCAATCCACCCCAGGGCGCCCGCACGGGGCTTTGTACGGCATCTTCAATTTCACAGGCATGAAATTGTGCCAATATCGTCTGATTGGTATGATCTGCCAAAAAAAAAGAATGCCACGTGCCGGATGACTGCAGCTGGCGGTGTGTATGGCAATTGAATAGCGCTACCTCAAAATTTTTCCGGTACTTCTCAGGCAGCGAACCAGTGATGCATTCAATTTTTTTCAAAATCAAAAAAACTATAGTGGAATACCAAATCTGGAATAGGCAAGGCTAAACATCCATGCGGGCATCAAAAACACGAAGGAAATATCGCGTTTAAATGCTGACCTGTTTCCTTCAATCATGTGGCCTAATGCTTGCAACAATATGCCCCCGCTGAACAGCGCTACGTTGATCTCCATAAAAAAGGCAGGTTGTATTGCCTGCAATTTTTGTGTGAGCAACAAACACCCCAAAAGCAAGGCCCCCATGGCAAAGGTCAGGGAAAATGATTCAGAGCCGTAATACACCAGAAGGAGCATGGCAAAAACTGTGGCCCAATTGGCAAATTCCCGATCGCCCATCCAACCCTTTATAAGGGCATCAGGCACAAGCCATAACATGCCGATCAGTCCAAAATAAATGCAAAGTATACCAATGATATGCAATATGATATTCAATGTGTGGTTATGGCCCTGATCATAAATGGCCACCAGGTCTTCAATTTTCTTCATGCGTGTATTGTTTTGTTTTGGACCTTGTTTTGCAAAGATATTTAAAGGCCCCGGAACTCACTAATTTAAACGAATATACTGCCAATAATTAGCTAATCTTTGTTTTTACGGCAGCCCATTTTTTCACCTGCCAGGTGATATCGCCTGTAGCAAGGTGGTTGTCTTTTATGTCGAAAATCCAAATTTTACATTCAACACTTATTTTGTTTTCGCTTTCCAATGGTTGGTATATGTGCTCGTCCATCCATTTTTTTCCAATGGAAAATTCAGCAGTCGCGTCCATTTTTCCCTGATAAAAATACTCCATATGGATATCTTTCATGATGATCCGGTACTCCTTTGGCGGGAGTTTGCGTAAGAGTGAAAGCCCTGTGGTAAATTCCGCCAGCGTAGCCAGCGCGCAGGCATGTAACCCGCTAATGTGGTTCATATTACCGCGCTTGTAGGGGAGTAATACCTGGGTTTTTTTCTTTCCAAGCTTAGTAACTTTCAGGCCATGTGGGCTATTGAAGGGCACCATCCGGTTGAGCATCTTGTTGAGAAACCATAGATGATAGGTGGAGTCCTCAGCTTTTTTCAGTAATTCATCAGCGTTCATTTTTTTGTGATTAAACATTTGAATTTAATCATTTTTCGTCAGAAAATTAGCGCAAAAAAGGTTTATATTCAAAGGTTATTACTCAGGCTATATTTTATTATTCTTCAGGAATAAACTTTACTATAGATAAACTGCCCATAAAACGCTTGTTGTTTTTCCAGCACCCAGCCATTTTCAGCCAATAATTCGTCAGGATCGGTCAGGCTGCCAGCATCAATGGACGTTAATCTGTGGAAGAAAATATACATTGATTTGAGGAGGAAATGCTGCCACCATTTATCCTTTAGTTGAAAATCCACACAGATTAAAACAGCTCCTTTTTTTGCCAAACCAGCTATTTTTTTAATAATATTTCTCAGTGCTTTGCCTTCAAACTGGTCGAGAAAAAAAGGCAGGATGATGGCATCAAACCGCAAGGGGGTTTCCCATTCTTCGATAGTACAAAGGTGAAACTGAACATCGGAACTTGTCCCTTTTTTTTTGGCTCGATTCACCATTTCACAACTGGAGTCTAAAAAAGAAATACTTCCTTTAAAACCTGATTTTTCAATATGCTGAAGAATTTTACCGGTACCGCCCCCGATGATGAGCAATTGCCTTGAAGAGCGTATCTCCGATAAATGATATTCCTGTGCCTTTTGAATGGCGCCCCCGAAAACAATGCTTGCCATCAAGTCATATATCCAGGCCAATCGGTCGTATCCGGACACGCTTTTCACCCGTTGGGAAAGATTATGAGTAAGCCGGGCAATAAAAAGGCCGCATCGGCCCAAAACCGGTATCGCTCTTTGTGAAAAAAATATTTATTGTTTTGCAATACAAGAAACAACAAACCACTCATGCCCAGAAAGACGATATGAGCCCGGGTAAACCAGGAGAGATATAGAGAAGTCAGGGCCATGAAACTGACCAATCCCAGTATAAACAATACCAGCCTGTAAGTGGTTTTTCTGCCCAATCCTGTGGCCAATGAGGTTTGATGCTGGGCGATGTCTATTTCGTGTTCGTAAAAGGAGATGATGAGCAAGTTGGAAAGGGCCAAAAGAAAATGTTGGGCGAGAAGGAAGTAAAATGGGGTGTCTACGGAAGAGGCAAGACTAAAGGCTGCAAGTGCTGTGCCACATGAATACATCGCAGCTACCCATAATTCCTTAGCAATTTGTTTTGCCTTCAGGGCCCACATAATCAGAAGATATACACCGACAAGGCCGGAAAGACCAGCGCCCAAATAAACAGTGCGAAGAGGCAGATAATACAACAGGCCAATGCAAATCGTTGCTGCTGCGGCTACAACAAAGAGTAATTTGTTTCTATGCCGGGAATGAAACCGGTGCCGATGAGTGTCTGGCGTTTTTTTTGCCACATCAATGATCCGGTCAAGGGTATATATACCCCATACACTGCACCCGAGTGCGGCAAGTAATGTCCATGATACGTCTACCTTTAAAACATGGGCGAAAAACAGGGCATTTAAGCATGCCCCTGCCACCACATCAATATTCAGGTTAAGACAGGTGCGGAAAAAAAACTTCAAGGCATTTTACCAAAATACGGTATAAAGTACGACCAGAATAATACATGCGACAAAGGCCCCAATGTTAAACGTTGGCCCGGTGGCAAACAGCGATTTTGATAATGGGATACCCTTTTCATTTACTTTTCCTTTGCCCTCAATATGGCTAATTACCAGAATGATGAGTGCGGTGACAAGAAATGTAAGCCCCATCTGATCCATGAAGGGTAAAGTGGGGAATATTCCTTCAAGGGCAGATCCTGACACCCAACCTTTTGAACCAACTTTAAAAAAGAAAGCCAAAGGTATGGAAAGTAGCGCACCCCAGATGGCCCCATTGTTGGTAGTTCTTTTCCAGAAAAGCCCCAGCATAAAGATGGCAAGAATTCCCGGGCTGACTAAACCGGTATATTCCTGGATAAATTGAAAGGCCTGAGGTAATGTGCCCAGCATTGGAGCCATCAAAACGGCAATAATCAGGGCTACTGTGGCTGAAATACGACCAACGGATACCATTTGCGATTCTGATGCGCCGGGTTTAATAATGGGCTTGTACAAATCCATGGTGAAAATAGTGGCCGTAGAATTGAGCATTGAGGCCAGGGAAGAAACTATTGCAGCTGTTAAAGCGGCCAGTACCAGTCCCCTAAGGCCTGTAGGCACAAATTGGGCGATCAGCCAGGGATAGGCCTTGTCGTTGTCTATGCCATTCGTACCGATGAACATGGCATCAGCAGTATCGGCAGACACAATCCCTCCTTGCGAATTAAGCACGTAAGCGGCTATTCCGGGAATTACAACAATTAAGGGGATGATCAACTTCAGGAATGCGGCAAAGACAATGCCTTTTTGAGATTCAGCCAGGCTTTTTGCAGCCAGTGTACGCTGGATGATGTATTGGTTAAAACCCCAGTAATACAGATTGGCAATCCACATGCCACCAATGAGCACGGCTATACCCGGTAAGTCATTGAAGGCGTCTGTCCCGTTGGGTGTAATGATTTCTCCCTTGTCCAGAATCATGCTGAATTTCTCGGGTACTTGCTCATAAAGGTAAGCAAGTCCTGCGAAAAAGCCGCCATCAGGCGTGAGCGCGTCCAGTGCTATTACCGTAGTGACTAAACCCCCTACCACGAGCATGATCACCTGCACAACATCTGTCCAGGCTACGGCCTTTAACCCTCCCCACAACGAATAGGCCGCGGCAAATACCGCCAGGCCTATGATGGAAATCATTTGATAGCTTCCATCACCGTCACCCAATATGGTGTCCAGGGCTTTTGCCCCCAGGTACAAGACCGTTGTGAGGTTTACAAAAACAAACAATGCGATCCAGAAGACTGCCAAAATAGATTTCAGATTGGTACTGTATCGCTTTTCCAGAAATTGCGGAATAGTATATAATTGTTTTTCAATAAATATAGGCAGGAAGAATTTACCCACGATTAAGAGGGTGAGTGCGGCCATCCATTCATACGAGGCAATCGCCAAACCGATGGCAAATCCGGAACCACTCATGCCAATAAACTGTTCGGCGCTGATGTTTGCAGCGATAAGCGAAGCCCCGATAGCCCACCAGGGCAGGGCTTTGCTGGCCAGAAAATAGTCTTTAGAGTCCTTGATGTGGCCTTTTTTTTCACGGGAAACAAATAAACCGATGCCGAGAATCAGGGCGCCATAGGCAGCAAAAACAATAATATCAAGTAGTTCCATAAACAATAATTTAGCTGGTGCGGCTGTAAATCTAAGAATTTTTATTAATTGCAATAAACTTTCCAGACATTGAGAAAATATAAATTTTCAGGACTGTATAAAAATGGACAGTGGGTGCAACCAGCATATGTTACCCTGAACGATCAGGGCGACGTGGTAAGGATAAATAATCAGCCCGAGGGGGTAGATTATGAGCTGGTGGAGGGCTTTGCCGTGCCGGGTTTTATCAATACCCATTCTCACGCATTCCAATATGCAATGACCGGGTTTGCCGAGCAGTCAGGTGAGGGTAAGGAGGATTTTTGGGCCTGGCGGGAAATGATGTATGGCCTTGCTTCGACAGTCAGCCCGGAAGACCTGGAAGCTATTGCCGCCTTGTGCTATTCAGAAATGCTGTGTAATGGATATACACATGTAGTGGAGTTTCACTATCTCCATCATGATCAAAAAGGAAAGCATTATGAAAATCTGGCCGAAATGGGGGAACGGTTGTTGAGAGCTGCACAGCATGTGGGTATTGGAATGACACTTGTGCCTGTCTATTATAATAGGGGAGGATTTGAACGAAAGGCCAACGACCAGCAAAAGAGGTTTTTATCTGCAACTACAGATGAGTACTTTAAATTACTGGATCATTCTATTCAAATAATAAAAAAATATCCACTTGCCAATGCTGGTTTTGGGGTTCATTCTTTAAGAGCTGCCGGGACATCTGACCTGCTGAGAATTATTGAAGAAGGATCGGAAACCCTGCCCTTTCATATTCATGTAGCCGAGCAGAAGAAAGAGGTGGAAGAATGTCTGGACTTTCTTGGTGCCCGGCCTGTTGAATGGCTTTTGGGTAATGCAGGCCTTTCCGATCGTTTTACATTGGTTCACGCTACGCATATGAATAATAACGAGGTGAAGCGATTGGCGGAGAGTCATGCCGTTGTGGCTTTGTGTCCAACCACAGAAGGAAACCTGGGAGATGGCATTTTCCCTTTCCGCGAATATATCCGTTGTGGTGGGCGGTGGGGAATCGGTTCCGATAGTCATATCGGGCTGGATCCGGCAGAGGAATTGCGATTACTCGATTATGGGCAACGTCTGACTTCCAAAAAGCGAAATACTTTTGTGGGTAATTCAATTTATTTTGGGGAAAATGCGTTTAATCAGGCCCTGACCAATGGCCGGCTATCAGCGGGTTGTAGTGAAACAGATATACTTGCTGTTGGAGAATCTTTTAATGTGCTGGTGCTTGATGCCAATCATCCGTTGATTTGTGTACAACCCCTTGACAGGCTGTTGAATATCCTTGTTTACGCCCTCAAAAGCACTATGATAAAGGGCACAATCGTTCGGGGCGATTGGGTAGTAAAAGAACAAAGGCATATAAAAGAAAGGGAAATTAAGGCCGGGTTTAACAAGTTTGCAAAAAACTACTTATCGAAGCTATAATAAAAGCAGTTTGCACAGAAATTTTCCCCATCGCTACCGTCCCGCTCATTATTCTTCAATTGCAACACAGGCAGGCACCCTAACTCCTTATCGAATACTTCAGCGCTTAGGGCACACCAATCAGGGGCTGTATATTTATCAGTCAAATTTTTATTGGACAACTTGCCTTGGAGGTAGTTTTCTATCTGATCCGATGGGATCGTATGTATACTTTTTCTCTTCATTGGTAATGAAATTATTTATTCTTAACTTCGGTAAATAAATTGTATTACAGCATGCAAATATAGTATATAATTTATTATTGAAATGCTTTAAAGACTGATTTATTTAGATTCTAAAAACAAAGTATCATGAATTGACCAGGCATGGATGGAGGGCACAACTGGCAACTCCTGAGACTGGCCTGTAGCTTTATGAAATGACAGGCTTAAAATATTTTGTCACCAAAATTATACACCACCAGGCATATCAGTACCGACCAGAAGGTGGCACTCATCAGCATGTAGGTAAATATTTTTTTCCGTGGACTACCAAAGCTGGTCAGGATGAGGGTGCCCCCAATAGGCATTAACAGGATAGGGGTAAGAAAGGCAATTCCCAGAGCGCCAAATCTTTTCCAT
>JAOUKJ010000198.1 GCA_029882675.1 Cyclobacteriaceae bacterium | reverse complement strand
TTCATTTTTTGTCAGGGCCCCTTCGCCATCCGCTTTATAAATAAATACCTGGTCGGTGCCCAGATCAGCAGCATAGATGTATGGCAATGTGGGGTGCGGAATAATAGAATGGGCATGCGGGTTCCCTTGTCTTTCCGTAATACTGCTCCCTTCATGTTTTATACTTTGTGCAGGTCCTTCCAGGTGGCCATCCGTATTGATTCCGAAGGAGATCACATTGCCCCCAACATAATTGGCTACATAGCCACGGGAACCATCCCGACTGATCGAAACATAACAAGGTGCACCACCCTGGGCACTTATGCTGTTGATTTCTGTAAGTTTACCTTCTTTCTTATCCACTGAAAAAGAAGTAACCTGGCTCTCTTCAGGAGATAGCTCATTGACGGCATACAGGTGCTTTTGGTCTGATGATAGTGTCAGGAAAGATGGATTTTTTGACTCCGCTGCCAACGCCGGAGCCTTCATTTGCCCACTCGACAGATCTAAAATCGAATAATAAATGCCCTTTATGGTATCATTGGTATACGTTCCAATAAAAAAAGGGAGAACCTCAGTATCAGCAACTGACGCCTCCCCTTTTGTCAGATTGCTTTCTTCGTTGGTATTTCCCTCTTGAGCAGGTGTACATGCCACCATAGTCAGCCAAAACAATGCCATGGCCAGGCCAAATACTTTAAACTTGTTCATAGGTCTGGGTTTAGATAATTATTGCAAGCTTAAAGATAAGCAGAAATTATTTATCCTTCTTTAATAACCTTTCCGGTTAATACGGCTCTTACATTTACCTGTGGATCTCCTTTATATTTTACGGTTCCCACACCGTCAATCCTAACATCCAGGATTTCATTTGTAGCAACATACACACTGCCTGTGCCCGTGATGGAAACGTCTGTGATATCTGCCTGGGTGTCATATCCATAATAATGTCCAATCCCGGTAATATAAATCTGTTGTTCAATGACTGATCCGGAGGTGGTGATTTCTCCCTCACCCGTGATGAGCGCATGTAATCGATTGGTCTCTATATTATCCATGGTGATCTCGCCCGTTCCTGTAATGGCTACTTTCATATCATCTGTGCGGTTAAGGCCGGTAACCCATGCATTACCAGCGCCTTTCAAACGCAGGTAATTGAGCTGATCCGTATTCATCGTGATGGATAGTCTTTTATGAAAACGCAAGCAATGGCAAGCATCGACTTTCAGGCGTCCATTAACCACTTCTGTGGTTATTTCATTGATAATGTTGCTTTCACCGGTAATCGTTATTTCATTATTTGGCATATCCGTTATGACAATATTCAGGTCTCCAAATATTTCGGAATCAATTTCACCAAATAATTCAACGGAGCGTGTCTGCGTTATGATATTATTGTTGCCTCTCAGGCAGGGTTTTTCATAATAGTCGTTGATACATCCGGAAACAACCACCATTGCGCTGATAATAAGTGTGCTTAAAGTTTTCATTGTAATCCTGTTTTTGAGTTTTTAGTTCAAAGACAATGAAAAAATGAAAAGGTTTCCGGGAAATAAAAAAAGCCGTCCTGTAAACAGGACAGCTTGTGGGTAAATATAGTTTACAGCGAATCGCTAAAAAGCGTTCAGCTTTTCTTTGTGCTTTTTCAATTGTCTGCGTAAGGCTTCGACGGACAGGTCTGTGGCCTCTTCGAAGGATTTGGCTTGCTCCTTTGCGAAAAGGCTCGAGCCTGGAATTCTTATTTTTATTTCCACCGTCTTGTTCTCTACTCCGGAATTGTTCAATTTCAGGAATACTTCACCATCTACAATCCGATCAAACAGTTTATCGAGCTTATCAGCTTTTTTTTGAATATACTGTAAAAGTTTTTCGTCTGCGTCAAAGTGGATAGAATGCACTTGTAATTTCATAATCAACACATTTAAGAATTAAACAATATTTATGCTTTAGGATGTGCCTGGGCAAAAACATCCTTTAGTTTTTCCAGCGAATTATGGGTATATACCTGAGTAGCCGCCAGGCTGGAATGCCCAAGCAATTCTTTTACCGCGTTGAGTTCAGCTCCTTTATTCAACAAATGAGTTGCAAAAGTATGCCTCAACACATGCGGACTCCGTTTATCCAGTGTCGTAAATTGCGCCAGATAATTTTTCGTAATTCTATAAATCAACATGGGGTATCCAATTTTCCCTTCATCAGTAACTATAAGATGTTTACTGGCCATTCCCCTGAATTCATCTATCTTAATACTTTTATAACGGCTAATTACCGTTGTCAGTTCTCCTGATAACGGAATAATTCGCTCCTTGTTTCTTTTACCGAGTACTTTTATTTCTTTTTTCTCCAAATCAATTTGCTCTTCCGTGAGTCCGAGAAGTTCAGCCAGACGTATTCCCGTACCATATAACAACTCCAACACCATTTTGTCCCGTTGACCTGCAAAATTGTCGCTATAGTGTAGATTCTCCAGCAGCCGAACCATATCATCTTCCTTTACAAACCGAGGGAGTTTATTTGCCTTTTTTAGTACCCTTACCTTTGCCGTAGGATTCACCTGAATGGCTTCCCTTTTCAACAGGAATTTGTAATAAGCCCGTAATGTAGAAATTTTTCTATTTATAGTGGTAGGAGAAAGTTTTTTTTCTACCAAGTGGATAAGCCAGGCCCTGACTTGAGGGTGCAATGCTTCTTCCAAATTAGCAATTTCAAATTCGCTTTTCAGAAATGCACTAAACTGCTCAAGATCTGTTGAATAGGATGAAACCGTGTGTGGGCTATACCGCCTTTCAAAGCTGAGATATTTTAAAAAGCTCGATTTCATTAAAAATAAAAAAGTACTGCGTGTACAGTACTAATCTATAAAAAATTTCTGAATAAAAATATTACTTTCTAGTAATTTTCTTCAGCATATCTTTTTTGACGGTATGCGGCTTTTATCTTCTCATCTCTCCTGGTAATTGAGGGTTTTTCGTAGAAAGTACGAGAACGAAGTTCCCTGAGAACACCAGTTTTTTCGAATTTCTTTTTAAAGCGCTTTAAAGCCCTGTCAATTGATTCGTTTTCTTTTACGTTGATTACAATCATAATTATTTACACCTCCTTTTATGTAAAATTGGCCTGCAAAGGTAATGAACAGATTTAAATAAACCAACAGACAAAATTAATTATTCTGATGTGATTTTAATTATCCATTGAAATAGAGAAATTTGATGCAATTAATTTTACCCCTAATCATGATGGAAATTCCTGGAAAAGAGGCCCTGGAAGCTGCTCAATACAAGATTGCTCCCTATATTCACCGTACACCTGTAATGCATTGCAAAACCTTGGATAAACTCAGTGAAGCAAGGTTATTTTTTAAATGTGAAAATATGCAAAAAATTGGAGCGTTCAAGGCACGAGGGGCTACCAATGCACTTTTATCGCTGCCAGGTGATGGGCTTAAAAAGGGCGTAGCCACCCATTCATCAGGTAATCACGCGCAGGCAGTGGCCTGGGCAGCATCGTTAAAGGGCATACCAGCATATATCGTGATGCCCCGAACCGCTCCGGACATTAAGAAAAAGGCAGTCAGGGGCTATGGAGCAAAAATAATAACATGTGAACCAACACAAACTGCCCGAGAAGCCACACTAAAGCAGGTTGTTGAAGATACGGGAGCACAATTTATTCATCCATACGATGACTACAGAATCATTGCCGGACAAGCCACTGCAGCCATGGAACTCATTGAAGACCACCCGGATCTTGATGTCATTTTTACTCCTGTGGGTGGAGGAGGCCTGTTGAGCGGTACCATCCTGGCAGCTAAATATTTTGGCCGTAACCTAAAAGTATATGCCGGTGAACCCCGGGGTGCCGATGATGCTCACCGCTCCCTTCAGGCCGGAAAAATATTACCTTCTATAAACCCGGACACTATTGCAGATGGTTTGCTCACTTCCCTTGGCGAACGCACATTTGAGATCATTAAACAAGGTGTGGAAGCAATTGTCACTGTTTCGGATGGGGAAATTATTCATGCCATGCGCCTGATATGGGAACGCATGAAGATTATTGTGGAGCCCTCAGGAGCGGTTCCACTGGCTGCTGTACTCCAAAACACACACCTTTTAAAGGGCAAAAAAGTAGGTATCATCCTCAGTGGAGGAAATGTAGACCTCAATACATTTTTTGAGGGATTGGGAGAAAAAACGAACTAACTTCCATTATTATTTTGCGCCTGAAGACGCAAAATAATAATGGAAGAGAGGCCTTTTACAGGGCCGCAATAACCCTTTTAAGCTTTTCCTGAACCTGACCAGCAATGCCGCCCAGACTTTCGTTTTTCACAGAAATCATTGAGGCAATGGGATCCACTGCGGCAACATCGATGTTGCCATCATCGTTTTGCGTAACGATTACATTACAGGGTAAAAAGACACCTATTTTATCCTCCGCCGATAATGCTTTATGGGCAAATCCGGGATTACAGGCACCCAAAATGCGATATGGCTTAAAATCCACGTCAATTTTTTTCTTTAAGGTGGCTTTTACGTCAATTTCGGTTAATACACCAAAACCTTCCTTTTTTAATTCTTCGGTCACTTTTTCTATTGCCTGGTCAAAAGTGGTATCCGTTAATGTTGTTGCAAAGTAATAGCTCATTTCTTTTATGTTTATCGTTTTTTTTCAAAGATAAAGTATTACAATTTAGTTGTTTGTGATAAAAGTTCCATAGGCTTGCACAAGTATCTTATATGAATAAAATAGCCATGAATGGAAATACTACTATTCGTGGCCTGCATTCAGCCCGGGCTCAGATCACTTAAAGTTTTCCTACTGAAATATTTTTAAAATCAATAGACATTTCATTTTTTTGATGTAACTGTAAACCGATAGGGCCCTGATCAATGGCATTGTCAGAGGTATATGTCAACACCTGGCTTCCATTAAGCCATACCGTGTAGACATTGCCTATGGCCTGAATTTTCATGGTGTTCCAGTCGTCTTGTTTCAACAGGTCTTCTACCCCTTCGGCTTCCACGGGATAACCTTTTCCGGGAATATACGGTGAGCAGGTCAGATCCCGTTTGAGTGATCCGGAAATACCTATCTGTATTTGTTGGCTGTCATTACGCAGAAATACCCCTGAATCGACTGTCCCTTTGCCAAATTTAAAATCGAGTTGGACAACAAAATTTTCATAAGATCCTTTGGTCCATAATATTGATTCCTTTCTGTCAGGGCCATTTTCAACGGACAGCATACCATCTGCAACGCTCCACCAAACATTGTTTTCAGGGGCTACCCAGCCTTTGAGGTCCTTGCCGTTGAAAATACTTTTCATCTTCTGGCTATTGGCCTGAAACACCATTCCCGGTAATAACAGCAAAGCCATGATAACTAGAATATTCGCTTTCATCTTTTTCATTAAAATTAAATTTGTGTATTTTGGTTTTAGGTCGATAAACATAGGGAAAAGAATTGAGAACCTGTATGCAAATACAAAATAAAGTAATCAATCTTTCATTAACGGCCTAATTCCTCCATTCGTCTTCGATTAAGACTGAATTTCGGAAAGTTGTATATTAAAGCATGATTTTTGTTTTATCTTCGACAACTCAAATTACTAATTATTATTATAGACTTATGAAAAAACTGATCATTATATCTCTTTGTTTTATATACGGTTTAGGCCAGGCCAGCGCACAGGTTGGTGATATTTTTCCCGTACTGGAAGCCGAGACCGTAGAAGACAAGGTGATTACCCTCCCCCAGGATGCCAAGGGAAAATTTACTTTGGTTGGCCTGGCATATTCCAAAAAGTCTGAAAAAGACCTGAGTACCTGGTTAATTCCGCTCTATAATACATTTATCTACCGTCCGGAAAAACCTTCACTTTTTTCGGCTTTTGCCTATGATATCAACGTATATCTCGTGCCAATGTTTACCGGTGTGAAGGCAGCGGCCACGGGTACGGCTAAGAAACAGGCCGCTGAAAACCTTGATCCTAAATTACAGTCCAATCTGCTTTTTTATAAAGGCAGTATTAGTGCCTATAAAGATTCCCTGAGCTTTGATAAAAAGGACGTTCCCTATTTCTTTCTGCTCGATGAATCGGGAAAGATTGTCTACGCCACCAGTGGGGCCTATAGTGAACAGAAAATGGATGACATAGAAGACCAGATTGTGAAATAAAATTTTTAAAATATTTTTCATGGAAAGGGAAGCGCATGCTTCCCTTTTTTATTTATTTGTATTTCGTTAAATTGTAAACTTCAGCCATAACACTTTTTCCATGGATAGTCTAAATATTTACTGGGTGATGATTGGGCTTTCCATGATCATTATCCTTTCATACCTCTACAATTATATTTCGAGGATAAGCCGGGTACCTTCTGTTATACTGCTCATTTTCACCGGATTTATCATCAGTATATTTTTGCCTGAGGATTTTATAGATTTAAAACCTTTTCTGGAAATATTAGGTGCTATTGGTCTTATCATGATTGTTTTGGAGGCCTCTCTTGATTTGGAATTAAAGAAAGAAAAAGCAGGCATTATGCTAAAAGCCATTGCCTCGGCAATCCTTCTATTGGTGATAAATGCATTGGTCATTGCCTGGCTTATCGGCTTCTTCTACTCGGTTGATTTCACCCGTTCCCTTGCCTATGCCCTGCCATTGGCTATTATGAGTAGCGCGATCATTATTCCCAGCATTCAGCACCTGAGTGAACACCGCAAGGAATTTCTAATTTATGAATCGGCATTTTCTGATATTGTCGGGATCATGTTTTTTTATTTTTTGCTCGATTCGGTTGATACGGAATCAACAGGAGAGATCGCGCTGAATATTACGGGAAATGTGCTGCTGACCCTTATTGTGTCTGCGATTCTGGGTTACCTTGTAATCGCCCTGATCCAAAAGGTAACAGGGCAGGTAAAGTTATTTCTGCCCATTGCCGTGCTCATCTTATTATATAGTGTAGGGAAGCTGTTTCATCTTTCATCACTAATTTTTATTCTTGTCTTTGGCCTTATGATCAACAACAGGGAGCTGTTTTTTAAAGGTTCTTTGCTCAAGCTTGTAAATACCCAATCATTTAGTGAGACACTGGAAGACCTGAAAGTACTTACGCTGGAAAGCTCTTTTGTGGTACGTACCTTTTTCTTTATTGTATTTGGTATGACCATCACTGCCGACGGACTCAATGATCCTTTGGTATATGTCATTGGCTTTGGCGCACTTATCGTTTTATATGCTTCCCGTTTTGGCCTTGTGCCACTGCTCACAAAAAATGCAAA
>JAOUKJ010000802.1 GCA_029882675.1 Cyclobacteriaceae bacterium | reverse complement strand
ATCCAAATGTTTTATATCCTGGTGCAGATTACTATTGGGGGATCCGTTGGATTTACCCATACACCCTCGATGGTGTAGAATATATGAACGCTGGTCCGCAAAATTTTTGGTTCTACCTGTTGGCCAACGGAGGATCAGGAACAAATAATGAAGGGTTTAATAGCTATAGTGTATCAGGGATTGGCATTGATCAGGCTGCAAGAATCACCTATAGGAACCTGACAACTTATATGCTCCGGGGTTCTAATTATTATGATGCCAGAGTTGGTGCCATCCTGGCTGCTGAAGACCTCTACGGAACCTGTTCCAACCAATACCTGCAAACCATGAATGCCTGGTATGCAGTGGGTGTTGGCTCCCCGGCCGGTTCCTGCGGTACTCCTTTGAGTGGAAGTATATCAGGGCCTGATTACCTGAATATGTATCAACAGGGTAGTTATACCATGAATGCATCAGGGGGTACAGGTACGTATTCCTATTCCTGGCAAAAGTCGTATGATAATGGTTCTACCTGGTATTCCTTTGGTTCAAACACTAAAACTGTGACACATGCTCCTTTTGACAGTTCCAGTCCTTCCGACCAGGTGGAAATACGCTGTACCGTAACAAGTGGTATCCAGTCAGAGAAGTATTACAAGGGTACTTATTGCATGGACTGTTACGGAGGACTTAGAACACTTGAGGTAGAGACCTATCCCAACCCGGCTGTCAATGATCTCAACTATGTGCTGGAAGGCAAACAAATACTCCCTGTTGAATTGAAGCTCATCAACATTCACGGGCAGTTGGCACTTAAGAAAGTATCTTACCGGCACCACGGTACGCTGAACATCAAATCCCTGCCCCGTGGTTTTTATATTCTGATGATCAGTAAAAACAACCAAATATTGAAAAGAAAATCAATCATCCTAAACAAGTAACCACGATGAAACCAATCTATTTATTCATTTTGATCTTATCAGTAGGCTTTGGCTGCAACCAGGAAGAAGAGTGGAAACTAAAAACCATTACAGCAACACTGGGAGAACCCTTTAAGGTAAACCCCAATACCCGGGTGGTTTTTGAAGACGAAGGACATGAACTGATGTTTAATAAATTCGTTGTAAACTTATATGGGATTTCCACAGCTTATATATCAAGTAATGCTTTACCTGACATTAAAATAAAAATCCTTCATAATAACATAGCAATTCTCAATGAAGAAGATCTGATGAACCAAATCCGTCAGGACGACGATCCAAATGATTATTTTTTCAGAGAAATAGCAACATTTTCCGGCTATAAGCTCACTTTCCTTGAAGTAACGGAATGGCACACCGAAGAAGAACATAATGAAAAAAATGATTATAAGCATTCGGAAGTTGTGGAGGCAGAGTTTATTTTGGAAAAAGAAAAAGAAGAGTAAATATTACGTTCTTTGTTGAAGGACGGCGGCTTTCAACAAAGAACGTATATAATATCCACTATTCCCTTGGCCCATAAATCTGCCCCTCCCCCCCATATTCCAGCGCACCCAGGTCCGGGGCCTTGCCGGTGAAACGATCATTGATATTGGGCAGTCGCACCCCCTTGTCGATAGCACCTGATTTGGCCCTGAGTCTGAAGTCCACCTGTTCCGGCAGATACACCGCATGTGGTTTTGTCGGGTCGGGCAGTGTCATCAGCATGAAAATGTCCGTATCAACCAGTACCCCATGCTGCTCCAAACCTGTCCCCTTGCGAAAGGCCGCCAGGTCATTGAATTGCTTTAATGGTGGTAGTTGGTCATATTCCCGCATCCCGTTTTCAGGGGCGGTCCACTCAAACGGCGACA
>JAOUKJ010000801.1 GCA_029882675.1 Cyclobacteriaceae bacterium | reverse complement strand
GATGTATTTATGGGTAATATAATAGATGACAGGCGCCGCCATAACTGAAGAAAATAGGAGTAAGGCAACAAACCGCTTACCGATAATAAATACCAGGGCCTTTTCAGACGCTCCAAAGATCTTTCTTATGCTCAACTCCTTCATTTTACTTTCGGTGGTAAAAATAACCATTCCCAACAACCCCAAAACCGATATACTGATGGACAGGAAGGCCATAAAACCAATGACTTTGGCATTGTTTACATATTCTTCATATACATTTTCGAAAGTGTCGTTATAAAACCCGGCCTGTAAAGGGTGTATTTCATCAAAACCACTCCATATTTCTTCAATTTTTTGCCTTGTCCTCACAAGGTTTTCGGGACTTAATTTTATATTGAGATAAGTGGGTTTTTTTCCTTTGTGAAAGCGCATAAACACAAAAGGTTTTACATCCGAATAAATAGTTTCATGATGGAAATCTTCCACTACACCCACTACCGTGCCCTTTTTGTCGGTAAATGTGATTTCCTGACCTATTATTTCTGACGGGTTACCGATACCTAATTCATAGAGCACTTTTTCGTTTATGATAAATTGGGCCTCTTCCGATTCCCTGGATAATGCTTTGAAATTGCTCCCTGCTATAAGCTGATGGTTGAAGTTTTGTAAGTATAAATCATCCACAACATTAAAACAGACACGATCTATGGAATCATTGGTAGCAGTGAGTTTTAGTTGGGCCGAACTCGATGACCCGGCCGCCAGGACTTTTTGTGAGGAGGAGACTGTTTCTACTTCGGGAATTGACTTTAAAGAATTGCGCAACTGATTAGCATCTACACCCTGCAGACTGAGGTTAAGAATATATTCTGTACGGAACCCTAAGTTAAAATTGACGGAATGATTGTATTGTTTGTAGATCATGGCAGTACAAATGATCAGGACCATTGATATGGAAAACTGAAAAACCATCAGGACGGATTTGGGGCCGCTTTTTTTAGGGTCTCTGGTTGTTAGAGCTCCTTTGATCAGTCCCCATAATCTCAGTCTTGAAAAAACCAGTGAAGGCACGAAGCCAGCCAATAATCCGGTTAAAAGCGCCAATAAAAAAAATTGCCAAAGCAAAGACCAGGATGGCTCCAGGTAAACTCTGGAAGGAAATATGTCCAGCGCCCACGGTTTAATGAGGTGAAATAAAAGATAAGCAATAGCAAGGCCTGATAATGAAATGATCATGGCTTCAAGGATAAACTGATAAAAAACCTGTAATCCGCTGGCCCCGACCACTTTTCTGATGCCTACTTCCCGGGCCCTTTGCAAAGTCCGGGCCATCGATAAATTGGTGTAATTGAAGCAGGCAGAGATAATCACGATTACAGCGAGCCCTATCAGGAACCACAGCCAGGAGCTTTTGAGGTGAAACACAATTGAATTGATAAAAACAGGTCCCGGGATTATGTCAGGCAACGCCTGTAAAGTGACCTGGATATCAGTGTTATTATGTAATCCGTTTTCCCTTTTTGCAATCTTCTGTAGCGAACTGTTTATACCGGTCAAATCTTGTTGTTCTTCCAGTAACACATATACATGATTGTGGTCCAGGTTGTTCCAATTGAAAAAGCGATGATCTTCTTTGTTTTTCAACTGCAATTCCCTCGTTTTTAAAGAACCGAGTACATCAAATTGAATATGAGAGTTTTTTGGGACGTTTTCAGCAATACCGGTGACGGTGTATTCATTTTCCTTATAGGTGACCACTTGGTTTAGCGCATCTTTTTCTCCAAAAAGGTTTAGTGCTGCCTTTTCTGTCAATATCAGGGAATAAGGCTCTTTCAG
>JAOUKJ010000799.1 GCA_029882675.1 Cyclobacteriaceae bacterium | reverse complement strand
CGGATGTCACTCATATCATGGTTGGGGACCTTCAGCGTATAAGATTATATCCGGAAAAGGGCTTTCAGGTTTATCAGGAAATTCCGGATGACGTGTGGCAGGCCTATGAGCAACTCGTAGACCTTGGATATACACATAACCTCGTACAGTAATCCAAAAGCGCAACGCAAATACCTTTCTTTGTTGATTACCTTTCAACAGTATTATTTGGAGTACTTTACGCACGAAAAGGCTGAGGCAATTATAAAGTTAAAAAAAAAATTGCGCCGAGCGACGCAATTTTTTTTTAAGCCATCGTAATTTAGAATTGCTTAAAAATATAAGCTACAGAAAAACGTAAACCGGTATTAGTTACCTTTTCACTTGCAGGGTCGTAGCTTGGGTCGTTGGGATCAGTTGGTGTGAGGTTTGTCAACCCTTTATCAAAGGTAAGTCCCACAACCACCGGGTCTATAGAATAACGCACACCCAGGTTGAGCCCTATATCCAACCCCTTTACTTCTTCCATGCCATTGCGCCTAATTTTATGGTCACTGAACTGGATCAGTTCTGATCCGGAATCCGAAAGGGTGAATGCTCCTGTTATATCATAACTCCATTCATTTCTTCCCTTGGCTGCGAAGGCGATGTATGGACCAGCCACCAAATCTACCGGGCCAACATTGAAAGAAACATTTAAGGGCACTTCTACATAAGTGATTTTCTTTCTTATGTAACCCTTTATATCAATGGTGGGATCATCAAAATAAGCAGCTAAATTAGTAGAATGCCCTTTGCCTGAAATATATAATCCTGAATGGATGTTTATTCCCTCTTTGAGACCGTAAACCACCTTGGCGCCAATATGTCCAGTAAACCTGAAAATCGTTGGAATTTCATTGGTCTGATCCACATAATTTTGACTGATATTGGCCAGGTTTGCTCCTCCCTCCACACCCAGTGATATCTGGCTCAATGCAGGACTGATAACTATGAGTGAGAAAACAGTAGCGGCAATAATACTTTTTAAGTTCATTTTATTTCTTTTTAGTCAATATATAAAGTTCAATTCAATGGAAAATAGAATAATAGCCTATGCCCTTCATTGTTCCCACTAAATACCATCAAAAGTGTAAAAGTAACCATTTTCATGTTATTCTTGATGAACAGATAAAATATAGTGCATTTCTTTTTAATGATACTACCCCTCAATTTCCCTGGGCCTGATCTTCTGATGACACCGACGGAATGAAACCATTTTGTCGTTCATCATTGATTGCCGGGAAAATGATATAATGAGTTATGAAATGGGGTCAGAGGCCATTGCCCTGCCCCGGAGTAGTTCATTCTTACTCAAGATACAAAATGCACACGGGTTGTCCAACAGAAAGGACATTCCCTGTATGATTGAGTTTTCCGGTTGCCACATCAATCTTATACGAAACAATACTGCTTCCTTTTTGGTTGGCCACAAGTAAAAAGTCACCGGCAGGAGTGATTGCGAAATTTCGGGGCCAGTCAATATCCTGGTCTGCAAAGCCAATGACCGATAGCTGGCCGGTTTTCTGATCTACTTCATAAGATACAATACTGTCATGGCCCCGGTTAGAACCATAGAGATATTTCCCGTTGGGGTGAATATGAATGTCGGCCGGGTAGCTTGTACCTTCAAATCCTTCAGGCAGCGTACTTACAGTCTGTAGTGAATCAAAACCGCCATTATCATTAATATTTACTACCGTAATGGTTGAATTCAATTCGTTTATGATGTACGCCACATTCAGGCTTTGGTGAAAATCCAGGTGTCTGGGGCCGGCGCCACCGGGAAGATCATAATTTGCAG
>JAOUKJ010000800.1 GCA_029882675.1 Cyclobacteriaceae bacterium | reverse complement strand
GACAGGAAGTTTGTACAGGTCGCTGCTCCCCGCCTGGAGTCTTTCACACTGGCTTCCTTTGGCCAGCAGACAAAAGGGGCTTTATTGCTGGGTGTTGATCCTGATCTTGAGCACCGTCTGACCAGCCTGAAAGATAAGTTGGTGGATGGTCAGTATTTTTCTGCCAATGAAAAAGCAGTGTTGGTGAGCGAAGGTCTTGCGGATTACCTAAGAATTGGGGTTAATGATACGTTGGTGCTGATTAGTCAGGGTTACCACGGCATCAATTCAGCAGGTAAATATGTCGTGTCCGGCTTGGTGAAATTTCCTGCCCCCGACCTGAATAACCAGTTGATTTATCTGCCGTTGAAGGAGGCACAGTGGTTCTATGGGGCCGACAACAGGCTGACTTCCATTGCCTTTGCCATTGATCATGCCGACCTTACTGACCGGGTCATTGCAGATATCAGTCAAAACCTTAACCTTGAAATATATGAGATTATGGGGTGGCGGGAGATGTTGCCGGAATTGCTTCAGCAGATTGAGCTGGATTATGTAGGCGGACTGATCATGCGATATATCCTGTATGCTGTGATAGCCTTCGGTATTTTAGGCACCTTCCTGATGATGGTGAATGAAAGGAGGTATGAGTTTGGTATTCTGATGGCCATTGGGATGAAGCGTATAAAGTTGCAGGCTGTTGTATTGCTGGAAACCATTATGATTGCCTTTACAGGTACTTTTGTTGGTTTGTTGATCAGCTTGCCAATCATTGTATGGTTTTACTTTAACCCCATCAAGCTGGGAGGAGAGTATGAGGCAATGATGGCAACATATGGTTTGGAGGCGATTATGCCTTTCAGTATGGAACCCGCAGTTTTCACCGGTGAAATGACGATCGTTTTTGTAATAACGATTTGCCTGGCAATATATCCTTTGTGGGCTATATATAAGCTGAAGATAAATACGGCCATCAGGCAGTGAACAGTGAACAGTGAACAGTAAACAGTAAACAGTGATCAGTGATCAGTGAACAGTTTAGGACGGGGATGATGAGGAGGAAGGGGGTGACAGTGAACAGTAAACAGTAAGTGGGGAATAGGGTGAGAAATGGGAGAGAGTGACAGTTGAAAATTAAAAAAAAAGTGAGTAATAGTAAAGTATTTGATAAAGCCTACTTATTGGCACTTGAGATTATAAAGGTTTATAAAGTCCTGGTGGAAAGAAATGAGTTTATAATGTCAAAGCAATTGTTAAGATGTGGAACCTCGATAGGTGCCAACCTCGCAGAGGCCAACGGGGTCATTTCAAATGCTGATTTTTCAGCTAAGGTTTCCATTGCATATAAAGAAGGTTTGGAAACAAAAAACGGGTTGTCGCTTTTGAAAGATAGTAACTACATTGGTGAACATGACTATAAAAAACTGCATAATGATACAGATGAGATTTCAAAAATGCTGTTTGCGATTTTGAAAACAACAAGAATCAATAAAAAGAAGACTTGAGATGAGAGACTTTAGATAAGAGACGTGAGATTTTAGACCAAAGAATGTAGACGTATTTAAACCGAAATTTATAGGTCATAATGTCTGTTCATTCCGTCCGTCCGTCCGTCCGCCCCATCCCCATCCCCACCCCCAAACTGATAACTGATAACTGATAACTGATAACTGATAACTGATAACTGATAACTGATAACTGATAACTGATAATTGATAACTGATAACTGATAACTGATAACTGATAACTGATAACTGATATGCTAAGTTTAATAGCCTGGAGAAATGTTTGGAGGTCGCCCGGAAGGAGCCTGACCATAATTATGGCGATAGTAGTGGGCGTC
>JAOUKJ010000216.1 GCA_029882675.1 Cyclobacteriaceae bacterium | reverse complement strand
ATTGGCATGAAAAACGGCATCGTCTTGTTCAAATATCCCGATGATTGAATCGGTGGAAATCTTCATCTCACTTTTGGCCAGAACCACCATAATATTATTCTTGGCAGCATTGCCGGAAGTGCCGCTATTTTCCGATTGTTCCAGGTAAAATAATGAAGAATCAAGGATGCCGGACTGGAGGTATAGCAGTCCGAGGTTGTTCTGAACCGGCCCGTTGTCAGGAAACTTTTTACGGCCCTCCTGTAAAGTAAAAAGGGCATCAAAGTACATATTCTGGTTGTATTGGATATTACTCAGATTAGTCAGGGAATAGGGGGTAGGTCTTCTTTCTATGGCATTTTTATAGTAATTAATCGCCTTTTCAACGTCATTCTCCTCTTCTGCAATTTTGGCCAAACCATAGTTTGAGTGATGGTTTTTCTGACCATAAATGCTGCCTTCTTCATAATAGCCCCTGGCCATTAGCGGATCACCATTTATTTTATAGAGATCACCCAGATTGTTGAAATAGCCTGAAAAGGAATATTGTACAGGGACTTTCCAACTTTGAAGGAAAATAAATGCTGCCATCGTAATCAACCCAACAAGCCGATAGGTGAAATAAGGCATGGTCTGTGGCTTGTACAGTATACGGTGTATAGGAAGGTTTTTAGTAAATGCACTTAAAAAATTGGCCGCTATATACATCAGGAAGATCAGCCCATAGGCGAAGTGACTATAGATGATGATGTCCTTAAAAACTTCAATGACGGGATCGTTACCGTTGGCCATAAAATAACCTGTTGAGCTAAAAAAAATGGTGCCCATGGCCAGGAAAAAAATAGCGCCGCCGGGCTGAAAAGACGCCAGGTATTCATATTGGGGCTCCCTTTGCCTGAATCCCCATATACCCAGAATCGCAGAAATAGCCACCAGCACAAAATGATTAACAGGTAATACGTCCCATTCGATTACATGTGTTTCATTCAAATAAAGGATCAGCAGGTTTGCCAGGTAAATGAATGAAATAATAAAAAAGTGTTTCCAGTTACCCGTGGTGCCCATGGAGCCCGATGATAAGGCATTAAGAAAAGCAGCCATAATATCATGTGCCACCATAATGATAAAAAGCAGTGACAAAATAAGGGGTACGGTCATGCCGTATGCGGCCAGGTGTAAAAAGGGTCTTTCAACACCGGAAAAAAAGTGGATAGTCAGCGCCAATAAACCGGTGATGGTCAGGAAGGTGATAATCCGGAACGCTAATGAGAAATTTTTATTGATCGCATGAAAATAATAACTCGTTGGAAGAAAAGCTACCAGGGCAAATACAAGTGCCAGTCGATTGGTACTCTCAAACAACATCACCAAATCCAGTTTAAGGGCAATAAGCACTACTATAAATAGTGTATTTGCCACCAGAAACCAAAATCGGCTCAAGGTAGTGCTCACAGCGAGTATTACGGACAGCGAAGAAGCCAGCAGAATGAGATATGTGTAGGTGGCGAAAAAATTGATATTGATATCACTACCGCCCATCCATTCAAGAAATACCAGATTTTCGACATTTACCTGAAGGGTAAAAGGATATACCCTGAATGAATCTAAAACCGTTTCCATAATTTCCGTTTGTACGAGCGATTCCCAATTGATTGAGGCATCGGCTCCGGCCAGCGAAAACGAAAACATAAATATCAACGCTAGCACAAAAATGGTTAGAGCGCTTAGAAATAATAGCTTGTGTTGTTTTGGCCAATCGGCCCAGAATTGCATCGATTGCATTTTGTTTATTCTATAACTTTAGGCACACGGAAAAAAGAGCCATCTGATTTTGGTGCATTTTTAAGCGCTTTATCTCTGGCGAGGTGTGAAGCTGTTTTGTCTTCACGCAACGCATTGATTTCATGCGACATGGTGACCAGCGGCTCGACACCTTCCGTGTCAAGCTCACGGAGTTTCTCCACCCAGGAAATTATCCGTGTCATTTCTTCCATCATTTGTTCAGCCTCTGCCCCGGTAAATTCCAACCGGGAGAGATGTGCAATTTTATCGAAGGTATCTTTATCAACTTTCATCCATGTATTGATTTAAGTTCGTTGGTTATGACCAAAGCCACCTTTTCCTTTAATGGTTGCAGGTCATTGATCGTAAGTCCTGTTGTTGGGATCGGTTCATGATATATCACTTTAACAGTTCTGTGTCCCAGCAAGAGGTTTTCCGGCAAAATTATCCAATTATTAGCAATTGTTACAGGGACTATCGGAATTTGTTTTTCTATGGCTACGCGGAAGGCCCCGTTTTTAAAGCGTGTCATTGCCGGGGGATGGGTTGTTATGATTCCCCCTTCAGGATAAATAACCAGATTTTTCCCTTCATCAATGGCTTCAAGGCTGCTAACAAAGGTCGAATATCTGCTCTTTAAGCTTTGTCTGTTTACCGTGATGTGCAATTTCTTATACACCCATCCAAAAAGAACCACTTTTTCCATTTCACTTTTCCCAACAAAAACGGTATTGATAGCATTAAGCCCCATTGTTGGTATATCGAGGTACGAGAAGTGGTTCGGACAGAAGATATACTGCGCTTTTTTGTTGAGCATTTTCCGGTATTCAATGTTTACCGGAAGAATTAACAGGAAAAAGAATAACCTAGCCCATATCCGGTTTAAAACACCTGTCCAATTGTGCTTTTTTTGAAAAAATATTGGAATGAGAAAAAAAGGGAGCAGAACAAAGAACAATAGCACAAAAACGATAAAAGCATATGCCGAGTATATCGTTCTGATTAATTTCACGGAGTAAAAATAAGTGTTTAGGCCGGAATATAAACAATAAATGCGTTGTTCTTACTTATATCACCAAGCCGTCAAGTAACCGGATATACGTCTTGATGCCTTCCTCTATTTCACTGAGTAAGATAAACTCATCGGCGGTGTGGGAACGGGCAGAATCGCCCGGGCCAATTTTCACTGAGGGAAAATCCATCAGGCACTGGTCTGAAAGAGTAGGGGAACCATAGGCTTCCAGCCCCATAGACAGTCCCTTTTTTACAATGGGGTGCTCTATGGAAATATTTGAAGAATTGAGCCGGAATGAACGCGCCGTCAGCGCTGATTTTAATTCAGATTGCAGAATATCAAAAACTTCCCGGTTGGTATATAAACCATTGGTACGTACATCGATGGTAAACTTACAGGTATCGGGCACTACATTGTGCTGGGTGCCGGCCTCTATCAGGGTCACACTCATTTTCACATTACCAAGAAAAGAACTCGTATTTTCAAACTGGTAATTCCTGATTTTCTCAATATCTTCCAGGGCATTATAAATGGCATTTTCCCCCTCGTCTCTGGCCGCATGCCCACTCTTGCCAGGCGCCACCGCATCGATGACCATCAATCCTTTTTCAGCCACAGCCAAATTCATTTGGGTAGGCTCTCCCACAATGGCCAGGTCGATCCTGGGCAATTTTGAAAGAGCCAGCTCAACACCGTTCTGCCCTGAAACCTCTTCTTCGGCACTAGCCAGAAACACCAGGTTCCAGGGTAACTTATTTTTTCCTGAAAAATACAGGAAAGTTTCTAGCAGGCAAACCAACGAAGCTCCTGCATCATTGCTGCCCAGTCCAAAAAGGGTATCGCCGTCCACTTCGGGTGAAAATGGATCTTTTGTCCACCCTTTCACGGGTTTCACCGTATCGTGGTGTGAGTTGAGTAAAATAGTCGGCTTAGCCTCGTCAAAGCCGTTGGCCAATGCCCAGACATTATTTTTTATTACAGCCGGTTTTATTCCTGCTTTTTCCAGCCTGTCCGTCAGTAAGGCGGCCGTGATGTCTTCTTCCCTGCTGAAAGAAGGTGTTGAAATCAACCCTTTCAGTAGCTTTACTGCCTCTTCGGTATGTTGGGTAAGGTTCATAAGTGCAATACGGTTCCTTCAAAATTACTCCCTGACCAGTTTTTTAATGCATCAGCCTGGCAGATTACTACATTTTCTACGCCCTGATTCAGCGATTCGAACGCGTTGTCCAGCTTCGGAAGTATCCCTCCCGTTAGCAAACCAGTTGTCCTGGCCTCCTCATAGGTAGCAGGATTCATTTCTTCAAAGATAATACCTTTGTCCATATCTTTCATCACTCCTTTGATCTCAAAACAATAGACCAGATCTACCGACCAGCTGCGGCTAAGCCCAATGGCCAACTGTGAAGCAATAGTATCGGCATTGGTGTTGAGAAGCTGTCCTTTCTTATCGTGTGTCAGGGGGCAAAACACAGGCACTACGCTGTTGTTGATCAGCAGGTCGAGGTTTTCGGTCTCCACGGTATCCACATCACCGGCAAACCCGTAATCAATTTCCCTGACCGGGCGCTTATGGGCCAGGATACTGTTCATATCGGCACCGGAGAGACCCAGGGCGTTATTGCCCAACTGCTGAAGCTGCGCCACAATATTTTTATTGATCAGCCCGCCATACACCATCACAATTACTTCCAGAGTCTGCTCATCAGTAATGCGGCGGCCATCCACCATTTTGGGTTCTATGCCCATTTGTTTCAGCTTTTGGCTGGCCAGCTTTCCCCCGCCATGCACCAGTACTTTCGGCCCTTTTAGTTGGGAAAAATCCACTAAAAAAGTATCCAGCGCTTCGGGATTGTCAATGACATTACCCCCTATTTTTACAATAGTTAGTTTCTGTTTCATCCCTGAACCTCCAGCATTTTTTTCAATACAATATGGGCAGCCGTCACCCGGTTTACAGCCTGGTCAATGATCAGGGAGTTTTCACTGTCGATAACTTCGTCTGCCACGATCACATTGCGGCGCACAGGCAGGCAATGCATAAATTTGCCGTTGTTGGTCAGGGCCATTTTCTCCGCATCTACCGTCCAGCGGCTGTCCTGCGAAAGGATTTGACCATACTGCTCATAGGAAGACCAGTTTTTGGCATAGATAAAGTCGGCCCCTTCAAAGGCTTCTTTCTGGTCGTGGGTTACGTAGGCATCACCGGCAAACTCAGGGGCCAGGTCATAACCCTCGGGGTTGGTGATTACCAGCTCCACATCGGCGCGGTTCATCCATTGGGCAAAGGAATTACCCACTGATTGAGGCAGGGCTCTGGGGTGTGGTGCCCAGGTCAACACTACTTTTGGCCTTTCTATGACGCCCTGATGCTCACGTATGGTGATCAGGTCGGCCAGTGACTGCAAAGGGTGCAGGGTGGCCGACTCCATATTGACGATGGGCACGCCGGCATACTGATAGAATGCATTGATCACTTCCTCGGTATAGTCTTTCTCCCTGTCGGCGAGTGAAGGGAAAGAGCGGATACCTATAATATCGAAATAAGCGCCTATCACCCGGGCTGCATCTTTGATATGTTCGGCCTTGTCGCCGTTCATGACCACCCCATCGGCAAATTCGAGTTGCCAGCCTTCCTTGCCGATGTTGAATACGGTTACGTTCATACCCAGCAACTCACCCGCTCGCTGGGTGCTCAGGCGCGTACGCAGGCTGGGATTGAAGAATATCAGGCAGATGGATTTGTTTTTGCCCAGGTGCTCAAAGGCTCGTGGGTTAGCTTTGAGTTGCAGGGCCTCGGTGACCAGGGCTTCCGGGTTTTGGGCGTCTTCTACGGAGAAAAATTTATTCATAGTTGATGGAATATTTTCAGGGCTTAAAATTAACCCGAATAATTCAGCGCATCAATGATAAAGTGCTGTTTTGACAAATATTGAAGAATTTTTGAAAATGGGGTTTCATTTTGATGATCCGGTAAATCGGATTGGGACGGAATTAGGCGGATTAACCTTACCCTCCATCAGTCGTCTCTATTCTTCGATGGTTATCGAAGATTATGACGCTGATGCATTCGAAATCCTTATTTAATCTTAAATGCGCTTACCCTGCTATAAAAACGTAAACGGAGTGCGTATTTTATAAATTCTTATAAGAGGGGACTAGCTACCTTGTACGGTATTACAGCAAGAAATCTTGTTATATAAAAATGGAACACAGGAAAAAATGAATGAAGAGCCAATAATAAAGATTCATAAGCGACATATACATTGCCCACATCTATTATTGATTTATATTTTTATTATATTTACTTTTATCATTTATCGATTGTCATTAGTTAAATATATACACTTTTACTTGACCACTAGACCCGAAACAAACCGAATAGAATACAAATCCGCTCTCACCAGAGAATCGGATTTAGAGAAGGAAGTTGTGGCGTTCCTCAACTACAGGGAAGGAGGTGTTATTTATATAGGCGTTGCCGAATCGGGTAAAATCATAGGCCTTAATGATCCTGACGGTGACGCACTAAAAATCAAAGACCGTATCAAAAACAATATTGCTCCTTCAGCCATGGGTCTGTTTGACGTAGCTTTGAAAGAACATGAAGGTAAACAAATCATTAAACTTATTGTGGCCAGCGGTTGTGAAAAGCCATATTTCAAAAAGAAATACGGCATGACCGACAAAGGGTGCTTTATCCGTTTGGGCACAGCTGCAGAGCCCATGCCACAGACCATGATCGACAAACTATTTGCCACGCGTACTCGTAACTCCATCGGCAGAATCAAAGCCCATCGACAGGATTTGAGCTTTGAACAGTTGCGTATATATTATGAAGAAAAGAAAAAGCCGCTCAACAAACAATTCAAGAAGAACCTGGAGTTATTAACAGAAGATAGCCTGCTTAATTATGCAGCTTATTTGCTGGCTGATGAAAACAATCTATCTGTAAAAATTGCGAAGTACAATGGAAAAAACCGTGTCGATTTGATTGAAAACAATGAGTACGGCTATTGCTCCCTTTTAAAAGCTACAAAAAGTATTTTGGATAAAATTGATCTGGAAAACCATACCGCAACCACTATTACTCATAGAGAACGCAAAGAACAAAGGCTTTGGAATGCCATAGCCTTGCGGGAAGCTATCATTAACGCACTGGTTCACAAT
>JAOUKJ010000197.1 GCA_029882675.1 Cyclobacteriaceae bacterium | reverse complement strand
ATCTTATCATCATCCTTAAAGTCATCATCATCTTTCTCAGAGCAATGAATACTGCCCAACGGCCCGCAATAGCAATTTTCTTTATATACATAGTCATCCCCGTTGTAGCTGTTGTTCTTAAAGCAGTCTTTTTCATAACCCCGGGCCCAGATGCCGATGTTGAACTGATACCCGGCGCTGATGTTGTGTTTTTTGGAATAGATGACCAGCGGGAGGCGGTTTTTGCCCAGGGTGACGTTGTTGGAGGGTGTAAAGCGGGAGCCCGGTTTGGCCTCGGTCACCCCCAGGATATGCCCTCCTCCAAAAACGCTTTCCCCGGGCCCTTTGCTCCAGAACTGCCAGCGGTATTCCTCATCGCTGTCACCATCGCTGTCGCCATGGCCGCTGACTTCCACAACTTCCACCGTCAGCTGATAGTCGCCGGTATTTTGCGCCAGGGTGTGGCCAAAGAACAACAGGAGCAATATGGTCAGGTATTCGCGCATGGATTACATAATTTCAACGGTTATGCTTGTGGTTATGTCCGGATTGTCCGGTAACGGGCCATTGGTGGTGATCGTGCCACCGGCATTGGTTTTACCATTTTTATTCAGGCGGAACCAGTACTGACGGGGCTCAAGGTTATTTAATGTGATTTTACCATACTCGTCAGTGCTGCCTTTAAATTCTCTTGACAAACTATTTGAAAGTGCATAATCAGTTTCATTAGACCAGTCTCCATAGGCTCCATTGAGTTTGTGGGCAACATTTTCAGGTGTGATTTTATTTTTGTAATCATCCTCTGAAAGGTAAAGCTGAACTGTGACGCTATCTGCCGGAGATAGTGATTCCAGTGCTGTAATTTCTAGTGTAGTGGGGGTTGAGGAAAGTCTTACATTTATTCCCCTGTCTTCGTGAATTACATCTCTACTTATCAACCAGTTGCCTTTGTTTGCCCTGGACCTGCTGCAACAACCTATCCCATTGGTGTCTTGAAAGCGAAGATTGTTCCAATCTCTGTATGTTACCCTGTACCACATATCCTCAATAGATGTATTGTCAGGAAAAACCAGATATCCTTTTGAGTCTGTAATTCCTTCTTTGTACACATTTTGATTGCTTAAATAATCAGACTCAGACAGGTATAACTTGACATATGCGGAGTCAAACCCATGTTCATAATCAATACCTACAGCTCCTTCTCTTGTCACAAAAATCACCAGTGAATGAAAAGTCTCTGACCGATCACATGCACCCATCAGGAGCATGGTTAAAATCAATGGAAAGGCAGTGCCAGTGAGTATTTTTGTTTGGAAAGCGGTTTTCGATAAAGTTTTCATTGTTATACTATTTATGGTTACTAAAAATTGATTTCTACGGGTTTTTCTCCGGTTTGCTTTCGGTTTAGGTTAATATCATATCTGTGGTAAGGCTTATTGTTGTCCCGGTATGGTGGGGTATTTTGCCTGGAAGTGACCCGTTCCGGAGATGTGTCACAGGGATCAGCAAACCAGCAGAGGCCATCATTACCGGGGTTTCCCCATTTCTTAAAAAAGCGGATAGTGGCCGGTAGGCTTCCGGAGACTCACAGGAAGTCAAAACAAGCATTAAAACAAAAAATAATAATGAAATAATTATAAAAACTAATTTTGTAAAGACGACGGTATTTGATTGGTTTCTCATTGCAGTAAAATTTATTGATGATTAAAATTTGATTTCTACGGGACTACTCAGGGGCGACTGGCCGCCGTCTGTAAACACAGCCCTGATCATATACCTGTATCGGGTGTTGATTTGCAGGTTGCTGTCGGTGAATACCAGGCGGTCATAAACCGAGGAATACCAGGCCGGGGAGGCATCATTACTGGCCCGGTAAATGATGAATTTTTCTACCGGGCGATGGTCGTATTCCCAGGCCAGGTTAATAACCATTTTTTGTCGGTCAGCCCCGGCAAAGATGTTGGTCACAGCGGGGCGTATTGCAGACGGGATGCGCCGGGCCCTTAACGGTGATGCCGGAGCAGACTCATTGCCTGAACTGTCAAGTGCCAGCAGGGTGTAGTCGTAATATTGTTGATCGGTGAGGAGGGTGTCAAAATAACTGAGTTGTAAATGGTCTTCAAATACCGGTGACCATCCTGTTTCATTTTCACCTTTACGGTACAGGACAAATCTGTCCAGGTCATTTGCCGGGGAAGGAGACCACATGATAACCACTCCTTTGGTGGATGACCTGATATCTTTGAACGCAGGTTGTGGTGGTGGAATCAAGTCCGGCAATGGCAGGCGCAGGACAGGGCCGTACCCGGACTGGTTAAAATTATGGTCTTCAGCTTTCAGGCGGTAGTATATTGCCTTGTTTAAGGTATTGAGGTTTAGGGTATCGCTAAAAGCGGTTTCCGGGATGGCAGAGGGAGTGAGCAGGTTAAACTCAGCTGCCGGGTTATTGCCCCTGTATAAACGGTAACCTTTCAGATCCGGTGCTGTGCCGGCTTTCCAGCTCAGTTTCACAACGCCGGTGCTGTCGATGGTAGCGGAAAGGCCTGTGGGGCTGGTGGGGGCTATGCTGTCGGGTTTTATGGCCAGGTAAGGCAGGGAACGGAGGTTTTGACCTTTGAATGGAGCGGTCATGATTTGGTAATAAGCAGTGCCTGCAACGATTCCTGTCCAGTTATCCGCGTGTATATCCAACGTATCAACGGGTGTATATTCACCGTTTGCCGTGCGGGACTGCGCCAATATGAGCTGCCTGATTAACGGGATGTCCTCTTTTTCGACAACATATTCCAGAAGCAGCCCCTGATCTGTCCATTGGTGACCTGTAATTTCAGTCCGGCTCTTCAGGGGCAGGAATCCCATACCACTTAGGATGGAGGAGGGAGGCCCGGTATCACCAAAGGGTGTAATGCCCCTGACCCGGTAGTAATAGGTGGTGTAGTTGGCGGGCAGCGAATCAGTGCAGGCGATGTGATCCCCTTCATTTGTCCCCATCAGAGGCAGGTCGCTTATGGCGATGAAATTTTCACGGTCTGTTGATCTTTCTACCTGCCAGGCTACATATCCGGGCCTGTAGCCCGGTTTTTTCCATCCCAACATGACGGTAAGGTTATTAAATTCAGCTTTAAAGCCTGAAGCTACAGGGAGGGGCCAGGATTCATCATAACCGGTATATGCATAGCCGGTATCAAGGGGGTAAGTGCCCGCCGGGATCATACAGCCCACCCGGTACAGGTATTTCTCCCCTTTTTTTGCGGTATGGTCGTTGTAGCGCAATCCGGAATAGGTGGCGGCGAGTACATCCAAATCAGCAGCCAGCAGGGTGAATGACCAGCGTTGTTCCAGTGCCCTGGCCCGGGTAATGATGTGAGCCATTTCACCCTGCTGTGGCACAACATCAAAGGTGCTTCCGTAAATAGCCTGTCCGGCCAGGGCCGCATAATCATTCGTTACGATGATGTCTTTCCACTTTTCCAGCGGGAGCGGTTTAACAGGTAGGGGAGTGAGTATTTCCCGGATGAAAGGCTGTAGGGTTTTTCCCCCCCTTTTAAGTGTGTACCGTTCGATGTTATAACCGTATTTGTTACACTGCTGCCATGCTGTGGGTGTAGAAGGCGCCCAGCGCAACACAATGGAGTCGTAGCCATAAGGCCGGGCCAGGACATTGACTGAGGGATTTTGCTGACCTGTTACCAAGAGGTGGAGGAGGCAGAGTAAAAGGGTGATATGGTAGCGGGGCCAGTTCATTTAATGAGGGCTTTTTTGCTCATCGAGGTGGTGACAATATTCTTTCCGGGAAGGACATACATTAACTTATAACCATAGGTTTTTGATAATGTGAGTGCGGGGAATGGACTGGAAATGAGCAGGTCATACCAGGTGTTGGCCGGGTGACTGATAATGAGGTTAGCGGCCTGCTGTCGCACATCGGCGTAATCATTAAATGCGATAAGCGGGAAGCGGCTTACAAACTCACTTTTTTCTGTTCCGGCGGTGTGCATTACGGGAACAGACAGGCCGTTCATACTTAAATTATTGACACCCTGCTCAATGTTCATGGCATGCGTCGGGGGGAAGCCATATTCACCGGGTGTTCTCCAGGTGAGCCTGATATTGAGGTCCCTGTTGAAGGGTTCATAGACCAGGGGCTTGATTTGATTATTGTACCAGTCGTTGGCCAGCTCGAATGCATTTTGAACCAGGGGGCTGATGTTGCCGTTTTCCTGTGTTTCAAACTGGTCAAACAGCTCACGGGGCTGATATTGATAGCGCACTTCGTGGATGCCCGTATAGATGAGGAAAGGATAGGCCCTGACCAGCTCCAGGGCCGTCACCTTGTCCTCAAACCGGGCATATACTGACGTGCGAAATGATAGGTTGAGCAGACTTTTTTCCTGAAGTATTTCCAGGTTTTTAGTAGCGGTTTTTGTTTCGATGTTGATGTCTCCTCCGGCCATTCCCTGATTGATGTCCACGGTAGAGCTGGTGATATTTTCATCGATGTTATAATCGGTGGTTGACGGCAGGTTCACCAGCTCAAACTGGTAAGGCTGGCCCATGCTGATGTTGTCAGGAATGTCAAAAGAAACTTCGCGGTTGCTGTAGGTAATGGCAGACAACTGTTGCCGACCGGAAGCGATGAAACGGGCGCGTTGTGCCCATTCATTTGTTGTTTCAAAGAGGTAGGGCTGTCCACGTACCAGACGGACATATCCCTTGCCATACTCTTCGGGGTAAAAATTGAGTTGCCCTTCCACCGGATAGCTGTACGCCACATTACTTTTTGGGATATAATCCGGGGCATCGCCGGTGGTAAAGCTGATGGTGCGTATTTCTTCATATGCTTTTCCATCCACCAGTACTGTTTGCCAGACACCGTTGTTGTATGATTCAAAAGTCATGGTGAGCTGGGCTGTAATAAGTGTTTGTGGTGGCAGGATATCGTAGGGATTAAAGGCTACCACATCGCGGGCGGCATTCCATTCTATTTCTCCTTTGATGGGCGTTCCCTGATTTATCAGGTTAAATTTCTTCATACTTACCCTGTATTTTTTCTTTTCCTCGGCTTCCCACATTTCAAATTCTTTTCCTTCGGGGATATTAAGGAGGCCCTGTGTGGCTGTAAACACATCTACGGCTGTACTGTTGTTGGAAGGGGTGAGTGCGGAAATCATGCTGATGCCATCGAGTGCAGTGCTTGTTGTCTCCTGGCACTGTTCGCCCAGTACCACTTCAAAGCGGCAGTTGCCTTTGATCAGGCCGCCCAGTATACTGTATTGTCCACCCACGACGCCTTTCATCCAGAAGGGATTGGGCAGTTTGGCCTGGAGTATGGCCGCGGCAGCCAGGCGAATGATGTCTATTTTCTTTTCCTGGCCCAGTAGTTTGATATGTATGCCAATAAGGCCTTCAAAAAAGCCATAGGCCTGACCCTGGGCATACCAGCCATTGAGCCCTCCATCGGCCTGGCCGCAGGGCAGGGATCCGGCTGCGCGTTTCAACATGATATCAAAGCCGGCTCCTGCGGCCAGGCGTGAATAGAATATCATAAAGTGCAGATCGCCGGTATCGAGTTTAAAGGCGGCACCAAAGGCAAACCCCGTGCCGGTATTCAGGGCGTTGGTATCGCGCATGCCGTTGGTATTGAGGGTACCCAGTATCCTGCCTACATTTTCTGATGGGGCGGGGATATCCGGTATACCGTCGCCGGCCATGAGGTAGGAAGACAGCTCTGCCGAGGCCGGGCCCAACTGTGCCAGTAGCCCAAGGCGTTGATCGGGGTGGCCCAGGTGGACATACCATGTATCAGGCGAAAAATGAATTACGCCTTTGCCTGCCAGGCCATCCGGCCCGATGCCTGTCAGGACATTACCTGCTGTGTTAATCGCCACCTCAAAGTCTCCGTGTAGTGTCCGCTGTTCGTGATCGTAGCGGATATACAGGCTGGCCGACACCTGTCCCTCGGATTGGACATTGTGATCGTCAAACAGCATTTGGGTATATTGGTCAGGAGCCGTATTGGCATTGAGGAGCCCCCCGGTGGCTGCCACCAGTTTTTTGTCCAGTGAACCCATCACCTTTCCCAGTTTTTTTGCATTGGCAGTGAGCTTTGAACTGATGTTTCCCAGGCCTTTTGCCGCAAACTGTCCCTGTCCTTTCATGCTCACATAACGCAGTCCGCCGGTAGGATAGAAGGCCATTTCGAGTACCACTTCCCCACTAAAGGCCTCCGGGCTCGGATAGGATCCCAGCAGCAGGGTGGCTTTGAATGATTTGCCCATATCGGCATGGGGGAGGTAGGCGCAACCGGATGAAGTAACCATATTGGAGAATTGACCCGCATCAACCATAATCATGCGGTTGTAGCCCCCGCCACCAATGCCATATATTCCAAGACTGCCGAAGACCGGCAGGCCGGAAGGGAAAGAACTTAATACATCGAAATACCAGTACCTATATCCCGATTTTGATCCGAAGACAGCTTCTGCCTGCGCATTTATCCCGGGCATGAAACTGACCTGAATTGCCCCGCTGAAGCCGTTGCCATATTGCTCATCGTTTTGGTGAAAAGTCAGGGCACCCTGTAGCTGGAAGGAGCCCTGGTCGACCCGGAGGCTGATTTTCTTGATGCTGAGCCGTTCGAACTGCCAGCGATTTTCACGATAGTGGCTCAGTATCGACAGGGTGGTGGAAGCGCTGATCACTTCTTCACCGGCACCGGAGAGGTTGAGCCCGACGCTGAAGTCTAAGGAGGACTGGCCCGGAACATGGGAATTCAGTTGGGCATTATTGACGGACAACGGAAAGGCCGCCAACTTGTCAAGGTTCGACTGGAAAGACATCTGGCCTACACTCAGGCCCTGCATGGCACTGTTTATTTTTAGTTCCTGAAAGTTGATGGCGGCAAGTTTCAGCCGGTTTTCTCCCAGGGGGAGGTTGATGGTCATTGAGCCATGGAGTGATGCTGTAGGTTGAAACATGTCATGCTGACGGGCTACGGTGAGTGATGATCCCTCATGGATGAAGACGGTGCCTGCATGCCAGAGGTCAAAGGCCATATCTTTTGCCGGAGCGATGGTGAACGCATATTGATTACCCGGAGCGATGCCTGCCCGGTAGTGCAGTGGGTTGTTCATGACGGGCAGGGTGAGATCGCCGGAGAGGCTGCCTTTCCTAAGCTGATTGGTGAGCAGGTCAAGCTCCAGTGAATCGATGCTGTAGGCCCATCCACCCAGGTCGCCGGCCCCTTTGGCCAGCAGGTGCTGGCCTGCAATATGCCCTGTAATGCCCAGGTGGTCGAGCAGCAGGTTATCGATGGTGAAGACGGGGCTGTTGCCGGCCTGGTCAATAAAGGGTGGGGGCAGGGTAA
>JAOUKJ010000196.1 GCA_029882675.1 Cyclobacteriaceae bacterium | reverse complement strand
CCACTACTGAGCAGAGCTCCACCCCCCGGGTGGGATCATTGCCATGCAAGGGTTCATCGCCTCCATACATACCCTGGGGCTGGCCGTGATATTTTTGAAGGTTTTTCAGTGCTACTTTCACGGCCTTCAGGTGAATGCTGTCCTTACTTTGCTGATAGTAGATGAGTGGTTCTTTTATCCCCTGTGCAATATTGACGGTATGAAAGCTACCCATTTGATTGATACACAGATTGTTGATTTCCTCCTCATCGAAGGGATAGTGTTTGAGTTGTGAGTAATGCCAGGGGGTCTGCAATTCACTGTAACAGTCATCGTTGAGAAAAACACGTGTCCATGGAAAAGTCTGTTCGTGAATCAGCTCCCCTAGCTCCAGCAGGTATTCCTCCCCGGTGATGTTGTACAACCAGTAGACCATCATCAGGTTGTCTCCTCCCCGGCGGTTGGCCCATAGTGTCCAGTGGTCGAGGGGTGTGCCCGGAAGCTCTTTCAACTGGTATTTAAAATAGTTGCCCATCAAGGTGAGTACGCGTTCATCTTGTGTGGCGCTATAGTATTGTTGCAATACTTTGAGCATCACCATCTTGGGCCACCAGTCTTTGCGTCGGGTCTTTTGCAAACCCGGTTCGCTTTCCGGCTCCACTTCAAAAGGCACCGGCCCAAAATATCCCGTTGGTGTTTGGCTGTTCAGCGCCCATTCCACCCATTTCATGGCCTTGTCTTTTAACTTTTGGTCGTCAAGAAGATAGGCCAATGGCAACAGGCCATCCACCCAATAAGGGCCCCTTTCCCAACCATCGCCATCGCCACCCAGCCAGCCGTTGCGTGGCCCTGTTACGGTGGCATAGACCTCATCCAGATTACCTGTAAGACCATCGCGCATGCGGTGTAACTGATCGAGCAACCAGCCTTTGGGTTTGATGGCGCCCAGGGGTAGTTCCAGATAAGGTGTAGCTACCAACGGTGCGCGGTTGGTCAGGTAATGGGACTGACTTATGGTTGCTTGGGTTGAAGGTGTTATATCTTGGTTCCGCTTGCAGGCCAAAGTGACTAGCATAAAAATAATGAGAAGGGAAAGGTGGGTTTTCATAGGGTAGGTTTGGTTTTCAATTCCTCAAAGTAGGAGATTAGTAGGAGATTTGCAAGTTTCTACTTGACACTGGTATTGCCTGAAAGTATTTTGAAATGTTTTTTAAAGAGAAAGAAAAGCGATGATCAGATGCGGGCTAACCTATATCCTGAAAAAGAGATAACTGTAAAAAATTAAGTAAATTAGCCTGATCAAATAATTACAGCCATGAAGCACATTGCCCTCATCTTATTTGGCCTGGCCATTTTGCTGTCCTGTGCCCCACAAAAGGAAGAAACTACCCCGGCAGAAGAAGTGCAGCCGGATGAATATTACATCGGTGGAGACTTCTCTATTATGAAAAAAATGGAAGATTTGGGAGGGGAATATAAGATTGATGGGGTGATAAAACCGGGGTATGAAATATTTCGTGACAACGGCTACAACTATGCACGTTTGCGTATTTTCCATACACCCAATATGGAAGGCCCGGTTTGTCAGGATTTGGCATACACCATTGCAACGGCAAAAAAAGCAAAGGATTACGGTTTTAAGCTATTGCTTAATTTTCACTACTCGGATACCTGGGCCGATCCGGGAAAGCAGTTCAAGCCGGCAGCCTGGGAGAGTGCCTCTTTTGAAGGGTTGGTGGATAGTGTAAATCAATACACCCGTCTTGTGCTGAATGAAATGGACAAGGCTGGCGTCCTTCCTGAAATGGTACAGATAGGGAATGAAATTACACCCGGAATGCTTTGGCCTGAAGGTAAAATCTGGAAACCGGAAGGGCCTGACTGGGAAAGTATTAGCACATTGCTTAAAAGCGGCATTCAAGCTGTGCATGAAGTATATGGTGACCGGGAAGTGCAGGTGATGATCCATACCGACTCCGGGGGCGACAAGGAAAAAACCGAGACCTTTTTTAATAATATTTCTTCACGTGGGGTGGCGTTTGATCTCATAGGCTTGAGCTATTACCCCTGGTGGCATGGGACTTTTGAGGATCTGAAAGGCACATTGCGTTTTGTTTCTGAAAATTTCGCCCAAGACATTGTGTTGGTGGAGACAGCCTACTACTCCAACGGTTATTATCCTGAACCCGGCGAGTGGGTCATCGATTATCAGCCCTATCCACCTACTGAGCAAGGGCAATATGATTATTTGGTCGCCCTCAATAAAACACTTCACGCTTTTGCAAAGGTGAAGGGGGTGTTTTACTGGAAACCTGATGGTCTGGAAATTCCCGGATCGGGAGTTAATTACCTGGGTCGCAGCTTATTTTCGCCCACGGGAGATGCCTATAAGGGGATTGGAGCATGGAAGGGAGATTGATGTATCATTGTCGTGATCAAAACTGACATTTTTTTCTCAAAGCATGACATGAAAATCTCCCGTTAAGGCTTTATATGCTTCTGTCCATTTCATGTTTTCAGTATAATGCGTAAGGTGCTGTATTATCGGATATTCAGGTTTTTTGCCGATCACATATTTGGTGAGTATCCTTGACCAGGGTTTGTCTTCTTTTGACTTAAACCACAAACCCGCATGAAATGAAAAGCCATGGGCACTACAAACATTATCTATGTTTTCTTTCTGATCAAAGGGGAGTATAGTTATCAGGCTGCCCTCCCCACCGAGTAGTCTCCGGGCATGGGTCACCAGCCCTTCGATGTCCAGTGTGAGGGAATGTCGGGCCGCAGCCCGTGGATGCTTATCTGAAGGATTTCCGGCGGTAAAAAATGGTGGATTACACAAGATAACATCGTATGAATACCCCGGGTTGAAATCCTGAATGGAACAGTGAAAAGCTTTTATCCGATGACTCCATGGGCTGTTCTTAAAATTGGCATTTGCCTCCTGTACAGATTGTTCATGGATGTCAATGGCGTCTGTTTGAGATGAATCATCACCCTGCTGTGTAGCCATCAGGGCAACGATACCACAACCTGTGCCCACATCGAGCATCCTTTTTCCCGATGTTGCCCATGCGCCCAGTAGCAGGCTGTCGGTGCCAACCTTTAACGTGCTGGCATGATGTGAAATACTGAATTGTTTCAGACGAAAGAGGTCTGGCTTTTTTTTCCCTTCTTTCAAAATTTGGTCTTGTTTTATAGTTATAAAAAAGAGACAATATGTAAATTGACGGCAAATCAGGAGCCAAAGTTAGCCATAAGTTAATGTTATCAAATCGAAATTATAATAATGACCTTAGCATTGTCCAGCGCAATGTGATGGACCATATTCTGAAGGTGGCCGAAAAGCTCGGCATACCGGAAGACAGCCTGGAGCTTTACGGGAAGTATATTGCCAAGATCCCACTCCAGTTGATTGATGCTGATAAAGTTGATCAGTCGAAGCTGGTACTGGTGACAGCCATGACCCCTACACCTGCCGGAGAAGGAAAAACCACGGTTTCTATCGGCCTTTCTGACGGTTTAAATAAAATAGGGGTAAAATCAACTGTTGTCCTGCGTGAGCCCTCGTTGGGGCCTGTTTTTGGTATGAAGGGGGGGGCTGCCGGTGGCGGACATTCTCAGGTGGTACCCATGGAAGATATCAACCTGCATTTTACCGGTGATTTTGCAGCCGTAGAAAAATCGAATAACCTGTTGGCTTCCCTCATTGACAATAATATACAGAGTAAAACAGGTAATTTGGAACTGGATCCGCGTACAGTGGAGTGGAAACGTGTGATGGATATGAACGACAGGGCTTTGCGTTCGGTGGTAACCGGAATGGGGGGAAAGACGGGAGGGATCATGCGCGAAACGGGTTTTAATATCACGGCTGCCTCCGAGATCATGGCCATCCTTTGCCTTTGTGAGGGCCTTGATGACCTGAAGAAAAAAATAGGGAATATTTATGTGGGCGATACCTATGGCGGGGAGGCTGTTTTTGCGCGTGACCTGAGGGCCGAAGGTGCTATGACTGCCTTGCTGAAGAATGCCATCAAGCCCAACCTGGTACAAACCCTGGAAGCAAATCCGGCCATCATTCATGGTGGCCCTTTTGCCAACATTGCTCAGGGAACCAACTCGGTTATAGCCACGAAAATGGGCATGACCTTCTCTGATTACGTTGTGACAGAAGCAGGTTTTGGGGCTGATCTGGGGGCTGAGAAATTTATGAATATAAAATGTGGGTATAGCGGGCTTACTCCCCATTGTATCGTGTTGGTGGCTACTGTACGGGCACTCAAATACCACGGGGGCAAAGACCGTGAACACCTGCACCTGCCAGATGTTCATGCACTGGAGAAAGGGCTTCCCAATCTGGATAAACATATTGAGAACATCAGGGCCTTTCACGTTCCGGGTGTGGTGGCAATTAATAAATTTCCGGGAGATACCGTGGAAGAGATTGAAAGAGTGAAGGAGTTTTGCAGTAGTCTGGGGATAAAGGCCGTGGTGAGTGAAGGATGGGAAAAAGGAGGAGCGGGCGCTGTTGGCCTGGCCAGGGCCGTGTTGAAGGTAGGTAATAAGTTTAGTGGGAGGTATCAACCATTGTACGACTGGGGGGAGAGCATACCTGAGAAAGTGGAAAAAATAGCTAAAAAAATATATGGGGCCTCACAGGTTGAATTTTTGCCACGAGCCAAACAAAACCTGCGGAAGATAGCGCGCATTGGTATGAGTGATAAGCCGGTATGTATGGCCAAGACACAGAATTCTCTTTCAGATGATCCCAAATGGCTCGGAAAACCAGAAAACTTCACCCTTACGGTGAGGGAAATAGAAATAGCTGCCGGCGCGGGTTTTGTAGTACCCATTACGGCCAATATGATGCGCATGCCCGGCCTGCCTCCCCGGCCTTCCGCAGAAGAGATTGACATCGATAATGAAGGGAAAATCACGGGATTATCGTGATGATGACAGGAATTAAAAGGCCTGTACGGGGTTAAGGTTTAGGCAGTAAAAACTGCTAGCAACCTATAAAATAAATTACTTCCCTTCAATGCCCTTAGCATCCCGTACCATTTGCGGGCCATGATTTTATTTCGATGCCAAAGGGCTTGACGCAACTCATAACGCACCCGGGCGATCAAAGCTGTTTTTTCAGCAGGGCCTTTGATCAAGCCCATTGCCTTTTCACATACAATAAAAGTGGACAACACCTTAGGGTCATCTGGGCCATACATGCTGGCCGACATACTCCCGGGTAGTTTTCGAATCTTTGTTAACGGCTCGTTGATGTATGCATAATTCCAGTTACGTGCTGAGCGTACCCAAAAGTCAAAATCTTCATAAGCCAGGGAGGCGTCGTATCCGCCGAGTTCGTCCAGTACCTTTTTGCGGATAAGCATGGTGGGGGCTGGAATGAAATAGCGCTTTAACACCATTTCAAAAACATTTCCTTCGGGCATATGACTAACCATCCTTCGGGCCTTCAGGTCAGCTTCATGCCGCCTGATTTCCCGGTCGTTTTCATCAACAATAATAGCATCTGTATAGACTACACCGTAGTCAGAGGAGAGCCCGGCAAATCGATGGAGTTGCTTTTCCAGCCGATCGGGCAACAGTAGGTCATCTGCGGCCAGATCAACGATATATTCCCCCTTCGCATGGAGAAAGCCGTGGTTAAAGGATGCGCAGTTTCCCTTGTTGGTTTTATTAGGCAGAAAAGTGATTCCCGGATTTTTTCGTACCACCTTTTCAATAACCTGCTGACTGTTGTCTGTGCTGGCGTCATCCACAACAATAAGTTCGATATTTTCCCACGTTTGATTTAATACAGATATGATGGCATCCTCTACATAGGGAGCCTGGTTGTAACACAGGCAGATGACCGACACCAAAGGTTTATCCATGACCGAAAAGATACTTGCGATTAGACAAGATCAAGATAATTAAAAAAAGGCAATAACGCAGTGCATTAGCCAGGGGAAGCCCGGCAATACCGGATTTAAACCAGCCTGTTAGTATGATGATCAGAAGTATATAGCTCAGTGCACTAAAGAAATGTACCTTGAGATATAGCCAGGTTTTTCTTCTTGCCGCGAGTAAATAAACGAGCAAAAAGGAAGGCAGGGCAAAGAAGTCGGCCAGCAGTTGATAATGTATGAATTGACCCGCGGGTAATAATGCATCACTATATAATATCACAAGAATATAGTCTCTGAGCAACCATACCAATAGCAGGCCGCTAAAGGCCAGTATCATGGTGATATACAAATGGTGACGTAGATAAGGCCTCAAAGAATTACGGCTGTTTAAAAGAGAAGAAATGCCGGAATAGAAAACGACGCCTATGGTTCCTAAAAATACTGCCCGGTAACTGTCAGATAATCGTACCTGGGCCTGCCAATAGCCCGTTTCTTCAACCCCAAACCAGCCCAAGGCAAAGTCGCGTACGAAGAAGTCCACAAATGTTCCGAGCAAGACCCCGCCAATGGCCATAACCATAAAATAGGCAATGGAATGCATCATGCCTTTGTCGTAAGTCCATCCGGTTAAAGGGATGATCTTTTTTGAAATCATAACGGCAATAACAGCGATGCCCGACAGGCCGTGCCCGAGGGCAAAAGCCAACATAGCCAGGCCCAGGTTGTTGCTGTGTATTCCCGTGTAAAGGACGCCCAAAAGGACAAATAAGTGTATTACGGTTAGAAAAAACAGCAATCTGTATAATTTATTTGCATATAAAACGGCCAGGCACAGGGCGTGAAGCAGAATAAACAAAAGGATAAACAGCAGGGCTGGGAGCCAGTAATCCGGCCATGTGGTGGTGTCAAAATGTCTGGTGAATGCACCTGTATTAATGATGACTAGTACAGTGATCAGCATGAAAACACCCAGGTTGATGACCAGTGCAGTGAAGAAAAACCTTCCCTGTTTGCCGATGGGCAGGGTGTTGAATTCCCTGATAATAGCCAGATTAGTGCCCTGATCAGGGATTTGTGTGAACAGGGCGATCAGGTTCTGGAAATGTGAGAGCAGTGCTATGCCGGGGGCACCAAAAAAAGAAGCAAATAATTTAAAAACTGCCAATACCCGTAATGATCTCATCACCACCGTGAAAAATGTCCACTTTGATTGGCGGTACATTTCTAAAACTGTTTTTAAAAATGCCTTCATCCTTTTTTTTGCCAGGTTATTTTTAAGGCGGGTTGGCCACCGGCCCTTTCTTTAAACGTCATGAGCGGAAAATTAGGCTCCTGGCCAATTGCTGATGAGCCAATGTCTAAATAATGTAGTCCGTTTTGAAGACAATAGTTGTAAATTCCATTGAAGAGAAAAGCTACCGGACTGAATTTGTCATAATCATTATTGTGGGCATGAGAGAAATCG
>JAOUKJ010000195.1 GCA_029882675.1 Cyclobacteriaceae bacterium | reverse complement strand
GCTCAATCCAAACACAGGTGAAATCACAGTGAATGATGCAACGGCGCTTGTCGCTGGGACATATTCTTTTGATGTCACGACAACTGATATTTTAGGAGGTATTACAACTCAAACAGTGACCATTATGATTGAAAATGTCATTGCTAATACTATTGAACCAGAAAGAGGCTTCTCTCCTAATGGGGGTAGTTTTAGCACCTGGATCATCGAGGGTATTGAAGCTTACCCTGAAAACAATGTAAAGGTTTTTAATCGATGGGGAAACCTGGTCTTTGAAATAGACGGGTATAACAATCAGGATCATGTATGGAACGGGCAGTCGATTGGCAAAATGCTGGTGGGAGGCTCTGAGGCGCCCGATGGCACCTATTTTTACATGATAGACATAGGCACTGCTGAAAAGCCCTTAAGTGGATACGTCATTCTCAAGCGATAAAAGAAACGAAACAATACTAATAGACGCAGGCACACAGAACACCTTTTCCAAGATGTTTTGTATGCATGATCACCATCCGGTTCTATTTGCTCAATACAGATCCAACCATTCATCGATTAGCATGGACAGCTCATCGAGTAATTTTCAATTAAAAAACCCTACGCACTACCTTTCTTTCAACAATAAAATAAATGACCAACCTAAAACAGCTACCGGATGGATATTTTATTCTTATGCATAAAAAAATGAAAAAACCGTCAAAATACATATTCATATTGATCGTCCTATTACAGGTAATCAACGGATACAGTCAGCAACAGGTCATGTTCACGCAATACATGTTCAACAACCTGGCCATCAATCCGGCATATGCCGGTCACCACGGTCACATGAGTGCTACTGCCTTGGTAAGGGAACAGTGGACAGGGCTTGATGGGGCTCCGAGTACTCAAACTTTCAGCATTCATACACCCATTACAAAACAACGGTTTTCACTGGGTGCTTTGTTTGTACATGACAAGATTGGGGTAACTGAACAAACCGGCACTTATCTTTCATATGCCTATCGCATTCCATTAAGTGAAAAGGGTAAGCTTTCGTTTGGTTTACAAGGTGGCATTACCCACTACAATGCCCAATTCAGTGTCATATCCAGTACAAATCCCATTTTCGCCAATGGAGACATCAGTGAAATACACCCCAATGTTGGCTTTGGCCTTTTTTACAATACAGACAAGTTTTATGCCGGGCTCTCTACGCCCCAGCTAATGGAAACTGTATTTGACAAGGAGAACCCGGATTCGGAATCGATAGTCATCAGGCATTATTTCCTTTCATCAGGCTATGTTTTTGATCTGGGTAATTCACTAAAGCTCAAGCCGAATATATTGGTCAAAGCGGTCAATGGGGCTCCTGTACAAATTGATTTGAATGCCAATTTATTAATAAACCATGTCATCTGGGTTGGACTTTCATGGCGTTCATTTGATTCGGTAGATGCGTTATTGCAATTGCAGCTGACAGATCAATTACAATTGGGGTATGCCTATGATTTTATTACTACCACCGATCTGCGGCATATAAATACGGGATCGCATGAGTTTATGCTCAATTATCAATTTTCTTTTGCGAAAACCCGTGTAATCACTCCCCGGTATTTTTAAAAATCACAAAATGAAACGAGTAGTTATCCTCACCATCACCTTAGTTCATTCGCTGGGGTTGTATTCGCAACAAAATTTAATAACACATTTGCGAAGTAATGAAAGTCGCGGGGACAAAATGTATTACAGCTTTTCCTATGGCGAGGCCTTAACTGCCTACAAGGCTGCTTTGGAAAAGGATCCTGAAAACGGCAAATTGAAATTAAAGATCGCCGAGAGTTACCGGATGTTAAATGATGCCGGGCAAGCGGCCAACTGGTATAGTCAGATCATTGAAAACAGTGAAGTTGTATCCGCAGAACACATCTTACATTATGCTCAGGCACTCACCAGTAACGGGCAATATGGTGAAGCCCTGAAGTGGTATCAGGAGTATAAACAAACAACTACCAATGACAGGCGCCCTGAAAAAAACATTCAGGCGATCGAAACAATTCGCACTTTATATCAGGATTCCCTCAATTTTGTAATAGAAAAGCTAGGCATCAATTCTCCCGCCTCTGATTTCAGTCCTGCTTTTTACCGGGAAGGCATCGTTTTTGTCTCTTCGAGGGAACATTTTAAAACATCCAGGCATATATTTAACTGGGACAACAGCAATTACCTTGATTTATACTATAGCAAGGAAAATGAAAATGGCAATAACGAAGATCCAATCCCTTTGCATGACAAGGTAAACAGCATAATGCACGAAGGGCCAACAACCTTTTATGACCACGACAGGAAAATGATTTTTACCCGGAACAATATTTCCGGAATAAGGCATGAAACCAGCAGTGATGGAATCGTAAAACTGAAGCTTTTTTCCAGTGAAATTACAGAAAAGGGCGAGTGGAAGCGCCCAAAAGAATTGCCTTTCAACAGTGATGAATATTCAGTAGGCCACCCTACTATATCCAACAATGGCATGGTATTAATTTTTGCCTCTGATATGCCTGGAGGACATGGGGGCACTGACCTTTACTATTGCCTATACAACGAGGACAGCTGGAGTAAACCTATAAACCTGGGCAAGACAGTAAACACCGAAGGGAATGATTTATTTCCATTTCTTGCGGCTGACAGTACTTTATATTTTGCAAGCAACGGGCATGGGGGACTGGGAGGCCTAGATATATTCAGCCATGATTTTATTGAAAAAAAGTCAAAAAACATGGGATATCCCATTAACTCGGCCAGCGACGACTTTGGCCTGATCATCAGAAAAGACAACCAGGCCGGATACTTTTCATCTAACCGCAATGGGGGCAGAGACAAAGATAATATCTACCATTTTTCCATTCGTTTGGACATGATCGAGGTCAATATTTTTGATCAGATCACTCATCAAAGCCTTCATAATACAGATGTCCAGCTTCACGAAGGAAGTCAGAAGATTTACCATACAAAAACAGATCTGGCAGGAATGACAAAAATTACACTCAGGCCATCAAAAAACCATGTATTACGGGTAAGGCAGGAAGGCTATTTACCTGTGGAGGTACTTATTCCTGCCGGGGATATCCATACCGGGCTAATAAAAATACCGCTCACCCGGAAGCCGGATGACTATGCTGAAAAAACAGATACCTCCGGATCATCTTCCCAATCAGAACAACCTCATTCCCTGGCGGGCTCAAAATTTGTTTTGAGTCAGGATGGAGAATTAGCTATCCCCACAGCAGTCAGTGCTGCAGAAAGTAACCTGGCAGACAATTCGGTTGGCAGTGTGCCAAATCAGGCCACCACCGGAGAAGACAACAATTTAAAACCCACCATTGAATTGTCTGAACAGATGGGCCTGAATAACTTGACCGGCCCCGGAAATGTCAAAGCGAAAGTTCAAGTATATGAAATCAGAAATATTTCAGGCAACATTCAGGATTTTGCACTTTTAAATAACAAAATTTATGTCCTTGAAGGGAAAAAGTTTATTCGGGATGATGAAACACTAACAATTTTTGACCAGGCCCTACCCATCAATGAACTCCTGAGAAAAGACCTGATAAAAAGACAATTTGATGCCCTTGACTACTTAGGCAATTTTATCACAATCAATAATATTTATTACGATTTCGATCAGTCGACCATCCGTAATGATGCCAGTATTGAACTCGATGAGCTGGTACATTTATTAAAAAAATTCCCTGTTATGAACCTTGAATTAAAGGCGCATACCGACAGTCGTGGGTCTGATGTTTATAATAAAAAACTCGCACTAAGAAGGGCAATGGCAGCAAGAACCTATTTAATAAATGAAGGTATCGAAAAGGAACGTATAATAATTAACGCCTATGGCGAAAAACTGCTGGTCAATGATTGTGGCAATGGAATAAATTGTGATGAAAGTATGCACCAGAAAAACCGAAGAACGGAATTTGTTATATTATATAATCCCCTTTAATATGAAAAAGTCTGCTATAACATTATTACTACTTATGCTATCAGGTGTCACTTTATTATTAAATGCCCAGGACACTTGTGAGGCAGAGCATATTTTCAGCACGTATGAAAATAGTAACACAGGCAATAAAGGCCAATGCATCACCATATCACTAAATAGTGATCCCAATGGCATGCAATATAACTATGAATGGGAATTGAGTGATGGTCACATGTCCAATGATGAGGTTCTGGATCATTGCTTTGAACAGTATGGCACTTATCTGATTAACCTACATCTGGTTGATCCTGTTTCGGGGCATAGATTTCGCAACGAATTATCTGAGATTATCCATCTGGAGGTACCGGATAGCATAACGATAGTTACTTATGAGAAGCCCATCACAGGCAGGCCCCTGATATTGACCTATAAAGGCCCCTTATCGGCTGGCACCAGTGTCACTGGAGTTTACTGGAACATCGATGGCAAATTCTATTGTAACGATATTATTGAAATAGTTCCTGAAAAGCCTGGCAAAATGAATATACACCTCATGGTGACTATTGAACGCCATGGCGCTACCAGTACACTTCAAACCACAGGAACCATACCAGTAATCCATCATAATATTGATGGATATGCCCTAAATAACCTTTTTGCAGAAAGGAAAAAAACAGCACCCTTGCAGGGAAGGTTTCTCGAAGATGCAGTAAATTATGTAATATACAATTGCGACAACAAGGCCGACTATCAATTCCTTCATATAGACAATAAGAAGCAACGTGTGGAAATAGATGCAAATACCAACTATTGTATGTTTGCCTGGAGTGGAAACATGTTTACCCGTCAAATCAATTTTTCTACTTCATCTGATCCTGAAATTGCTGAAAAGGACTTTTTGCACTCATTTACCCACCTTTTAAACACGGAAATCATGCTACTCAATCCTTATATTTTTGATGAAAATGAAAAAGAAGTAGCTGTGGAAAAACTTGTCGGTCATACTGAATTACTCAAAACATATAAATACCTGAATGTTGCTATTGGTGTTTATACCCATACCGAAGGAAAGCTGGACATAAATATCCCCATTGTAAAGCAAAGGGGGCAAAACCTGAAGAAATACTTTACAGATCAAGGCATCATGGAAAGCAGGATTACAATCCTTACTGCCAATGAAGACCCCCGGTTGATGAATACTTGTCATGGTGTTTCGGGTTGTGACTGGGAGGATGAACGTATGAACAAAAGGGCAGAATTTAAAATTAATTTATTGACCACTACATTATAGCGTGATGAAAAGGACTATTTTATTTACAATTATTCTGCTGGAGCACATCGTAATTTTAGGGCAAAGAGTACCGAACCAGGCCGAGAACATGGATTATCTTGTATTGTTTGGAAAAGATGCCCTCCCTGCCAGCGGAGATGATGATCATGTACAGATATTGTTTTTCACCGTACCTCAAGCACAATCGGCACCTGTTTATATTCGTATTTATGATCCCGACACGGGAGGTCTCCACGACGAACAAACGAATGTTGCGAACACCAAATGCAGGTATTCCGTATATGGTGGAGAAAAAGCATTTTCTCAAAAAGAATCAAGATATACAGATCCTATCGGCGAATATAAAAGTGGGAATATTTTAGCCACCCGCATATTTGGTGATGAAAAAAACTATGACAATAAATGGTTTACCCTTGGGCCCTTCAATCCCACAGAAGGGGAATTGGTCGAAGAGATGGGTGGCCGGGTATTTAAGGTGATCATTGAAGGGCTCACAGGTGACGATGGAAATGCCTACCGGCTGTTTCTCAGCGTAAGCGCCAGTGAAAACATATCAGTACAAGGTGGTAATGCCTTTGCATTTGAGTATACGGTAAAGCTCCCTAAAAATAAGGGCACATCGCATATATATCCCTTTGTAAGCAATCAGGTAATATCAGTAACACAAAACAATTTTGATTTTGATCAGGACGGCCAGATCATGATTTATTCCATTGCAAAAAACCGGCACGCTGCCGCTGTATCCGGTGACAATGTGTGGGCCAGCAGCAAGCACCCACTTCAGGATGAAGAAAAGAACACGACCATTGATATTCAACTACTTAAAACAAGTAATACCGACAATACAGTAAGCTTTTATGTCACAAACCAGTACAATGAGGCATTGCCTTTTTTTGCTATTCCATTGGGGGGGGCTCCAACCTTCGATTATAAACTGAGCATAAAATACCGGTAATACAATGGACAAGAAGATTTTTTTCAGCGTGATTTTTCTATTTGCGGCAATTTATCTTTCAGGTCAAAAGCATGAATATACAGACCGCTGGCTCAATGAAGAAAATGGCCTCCCACAAAACTTTGTTTATACTTCTTTGCAAGACAAAAACGGTTTTCTTTGGGTAGGTACCGGAAACGGTCTGGCCAGGTATGATGGAAACCAAATCTATAGGTATGATACACTTGATGGCCTCAGCGAAAACATAATCACTTCCGCTGTGCATGCCAATGATGGGACAATATACTTTGGTCACTTTCAAGGTGGTATATCAAAGCTTGAAGGGCTATATTTTAAACCTGTTGATAGCGGACTGGACAAACAAATTGTATGCCTAAGGAATGATCCCGAATACAATAAAATTTGGGGAATAACCCGTGATGGGGCACTTTTTAAAATTGATGTAGAAACAGATAGCCTCTCTGTCATATATCCTGAGGGGCTAAAAGGCCAGGTGATCAACTCCATAGCCCTTATAGACGACAAAATGTTGATAGGCACAAGTGAGGGCCTGCTGATGTTGTCAGGCTTTAGGTCTATGCCTGAACAAACCAAGCTGGTTCCTTTTCCGGAATTAGAATATATCAGTGTAAACGCCATTACCTTAAGTGAAAATGGGAAATATTTTTGGGCAGGCACAGATGGGTATGGCATCTACAAAGGCCAGGTAAGCTTTAATGACACATTACACATCGTCCCGCTGAACGAGGAAAATCTCAGGGAATTAAACATCACAACCATTCTCACAGGCGAAGGCAACAACCTTTGGGTTGGGACCAACCTGAAGGGTTTATTCAAGCTATCCTTAAACCAGGCTCATGATAAGCTGATCAGGACAGAGGCCTTTAATACAACTGGTATTCATTTAAGTATCTCACACCTTCTTACAGATGACCGTGGCAACTTATGGGTGAGCTCGAAAGGCAATGGCATTTGCACTTTAGGCCGCACACCGTTCACCCACCATCAGTTAGCTGATACAATAAAGGCAACCACGATCAATAGCGGTGTTTATCTGCCCGTTGAAAACAGTTATTTACTCGGCACGGATCAGGGTCTGCTTAAAGGCCAGTATCAACCGGAAATCAATGATTACGCATTCAGGCAATTACCACA
>JAOUKJ010000798.1 GCA_029882675.1 Cyclobacteriaceae bacterium | reverse complement strand
AAGAAATTCAGCATCATACAGCACATAGACTTCAGTAGGCTGGGTAATCAATTCGCCATTGTTGGGTTCGCGTTGGTAAAGCTCCGTAATGGGGCTGGCCTGCTTCCAGACGTCTTCCAGCTGACCATCAATCACCGGAGCAGTGCTCGTCTTCACGGCTTGCACAGCAGGCTGTGCAAAGGCGTATAACACACTGGCCAGCACAAACAGGATGAACAAAATAGGCTTTAGCTTACAAAACGTAAAATATTTGGGGCTGATTTTCATAGTTCAATTGTTCATGTCAGTGAATGACGGATTAATTTCAACCGGCAAAAGTAAGTGAAAGCAATGGTTTTTTTAGTTTTGTCTGAAATAATTGTACGGGTAATTTCCTTTATCTATATTAACCGCCTATGAAAAAATTACTTATACTCCCCTTCATGGCCTTACTGGCCCTGTCTTGCACTGAAAAAGATGCTTCTACCCGTACAACGGCAAAAGGCCCCAATATCATACTGATCATGACCGATGACCAGGGACATGGCGACCTGGGTTTTTACGGCAATCCTGACATTAAGACGCCCACCATGGATAGTCTGGCCGGGATAAGTGCCCGGTTTACTCAGTTTTATGTATCGCCGGTATGCGCCCCAACCCGTTCCAGCCTGATGACAGGAAGATATTCCCTGCGCACCGGGGTGTATGACACCTATAATGGCGGCGCCATTATGGCGGCCAATGAGACGACCATTGCTGAAGTTCTGCGTGACAATGGGTATATGACAGGTATTTTTGGCAAGTGGCACCTGGGCGATACCTACCCACACCGGCCCGCTGACCAGGGTTTTGAAGAGTCATTGATCCACGCCGCTGGAGGTATGGGCCAGGTAGGTGATGTATTTAACTTTTTTGAATACGACAGCGCATATTTCAATCCGATCGTGCTGCACAATAATGTGCAGGTGAAAACAAAAGGGTATTGCTCAGACGTATTCACTGACGGAGCCGTTGATTTTATAGAAAAGAACAAAGAAAATCCCTTTTTCCTATACCTCTCATTCAATGCTCCGCATACCCCCTTGCAGTTGCCTGCAAAATATCAGGACATGTATGCCGACCTGGAAATTGACTCCGGCCGTTATGACAACGGTACAAGGCCCTTTCCCAAAATGGATAACCGATCCGTTGATGCAGCCCGCCGTGTCTATGGTATGGTGAGTAATATCGATGACAACCTGGCCAGGCTCTTCAACAAGGTCAATGAACTGGGCATTCGCGACAACACGCTCATCATCTTCATGACCGATAACGGCCCGCAGCAACTACGTTATGTTTCCGGCATGCGGGGCAGAAAGGGAACAGTCTATGAGGGGGGTATCCATGTACCTTTTTTCATCTCCTGGCCAGGGAAAATAGCCGAAAATAAGGAATTGAAAGTACCGGCAGTGCATATGGATATATTTCCCACCCTGCTCAACCTCTGTGGCATTGCACAACCGGAAGGCCTGGATATTGACGGCCAGGACCTCACTTCTGTGCTTAATGGAGACACTCCCCCCTGGGCTAACAGGCCTTTGGTATTTTACTGGCAGCGGGGCTATGATGGCCCTTATCACAATATTGCAGTAAGAAGTGGCAACTATAAGCTCGTGGGGCATACGGATGCCGGATCCGCTGTCGATGAGTTTGAGCTTTTCAACCTGGCTGATGATCCCGGTGAAATGACCAATATCGTTGGTAACGAAACGAAAAAGGCCACTGAGTTGATTGGCATTTTCGATGACTGGTATGCAAACATCAGTCAGGCGGAAAACCTGATCAACTTCCCGCGAATAGTGATCGGATCACCCCA
>JAOUKJ010000797.1 GCA_029882675.1 Cyclobacteriaceae bacterium | reverse complement strand
ATTCCGGACAGCCGACTTCGGCCTCTTACATGAGCAATACTACCCCGATTCCCGCTGATAAATATGCCATTGCATCAAGTACTGCCCTGGCGGGGGAGTTTCTTGGACTCAGGCTAATCTATCTGGATGCCGGTAGCGGTGGAGGGCCCATTAGCGCAGCGATGATTGCGGCTGTTAGAAAAGTCATTTCTGTTCCGCTCATTGTTGGTGGAGGAATTGACAGGGCGGAGAAGGCCTTACTGGCACTTGAGAACGGCGCTGACATGATCGTGATTGGAAATGCGGTAGAAAAAAACCCCGACCTGTTGATCGGGGTTTCTGAAAAAGTTTATGATATGAACAAAGCCTTAAACATTCATTAATGTTTCGCGCTTTCTCATTTTTCCTGCAGGTATGCCGTACATCATCTTAAAACGACGACAGAAATAGGCGGTGTCTTTGTAGCCACATGACCTGCCGATATCGCGGATACTGCTCTTGGTTTCCCGTAGTAATTGTACGGCGTATTCCATGCGCTGATATTCGATGTAGTCCTGCGGGTTGATACCCGTAAGGGTCTTGAAGTACTGGCCTACATAATCTTCCGATACCTGTGCTACTTCTGCCAAACGTTTGTTTGTCAGTTCTCCACCAAGGTTGTCCTTGATAAACTTGAAGAGTTTAATGAGGCGTGGATCCTTGAAGTAAGTGCTGTTGGTAGCCATCTTCTCTACAAACAGTTTTTGCTTCAGAATATACCTGATTACTTCAATGACCAGATGCTCGGTCTTTAATTTAATGACACGCTGATAGCCCTCTTCTTCTGTTCCCTGCTCAACAGTAATGTCATAGACGATACTGTTGCAAATGGGATGGTCTATGGTGAACCATGGAATTTCTAATGCATGGAAAAAGTCGACGGTATCAAATACTTTCGTGTCGAAATAGATCATGGTTAATTCACATACGGGTGCCTTTTGTGAATCTTTCACAGGCTGGAACTTAAAATACTCCGTTTGCTTAAACCTGAATTCATCCATCGTAAGCTTAGGGTTGCGCTCGCCGGCGTTTCCGAAGCTGATGTCGGCCTGCCTGTTTGCAGGGATCATTAAAGCATGTGCTTCTTTCACTTCCTGGTCACCTTCATATTTGATGACTCCTCTCCGGAGAAGGAAAAGTACGTTTTCATTCTCCTTAAAATCGGTTATGGTAAAGGATTGATAAACGGTAATGTTATTGCATTTTGCAAACCTAATACCCAACGACTCGATAATCTTATTGTAATCTTCAACCACCATGTTGCACTATATTTAAATTATTAACACTTAATTACGTGGTAAATTTCACAAATAATTTTTAGTTATACAATTTTGTAGGAAAAAATAATTAATTCTATTTCGTGAGGGATCTTGATATGACTATTTTCTGGATTTCTGATGTGCCTTCGTAAATTTGTGTAATCTTTGCATCGCGCATTAATCGCTCTACGTGGTATTCCTTCACATAGCCATAACCCCCGTGAATCTGGACGGCTTCCGAGCATACTTTTTGAGCTATTTCGGATGTGTAAAGCTTGGCCATAGCACTTTCAGTGGAGTAGTTTTCACCGCGGTCTTTTAAATCGGCAGCCTTAAGACAGATTAATCGTGCAGTCTCTATGCTGGTGGCCATATCGGCCAGTTTAAACTGTATGGCCTGGTGTTGTGCAATCTGTTTACCAAAGGCCTTCCTTTCTTTGCTGTAGGCAAGTGCCAGTTCAAAAGCCCCGGAGGCCAGTCCAAGTGCCTGTGCGGCAATACCTATCCGCCCTCCATCCAGTGTTTTCATCGCAAAGCTAAATCCGATCCCATCTTCCCCAAT
>JAOUKJ010000796.1 GCA_029882675.1 Cyclobacteriaceae bacterium | reverse complement strand
CGGCGGCCGCTACCACCGGGCCAGCCAGACAACCCCTGCCTACCTCGTCACAACCCGCTTCCAGCTTGTCAGAAGTATAACAGGATTTAAGGGACATGACACAGGCAGGTTTGTCGGTTATACAAAAAGACCATTAAATACGGTTGTCTTTCCAATCTTTTAGCACGCTGGTACAGTGCGTGCATGTGAAGTGCCAAAAGTAAAGAAGGAAGTGTATTTGCAGGTACTTTTACCGGGAACAGGTTGCCCATGGATATTGCGGTTTAGGCCTCAGATACTTTATAGTGCCTGTAAATAAACACACTTCGCAAGAGGGCACCCAGGGCCAGCGGAAATAATGCAGCGTGCAAATGCTGTGGCAGAAAAAACCACCCAAGGATCGTCAGACTCCCTAATAGCGTGTAAAAGCCGAAATATTTAACGATCAGTTTATTCTTTCGCCTCCAAAGAAATACCACTCCGGCCAGATGAAGGGGAAAAGCCCACAAAACATTCAGGTTGTCGGCTGCCGCGCGGTGATCTGTCACAGTCCACAGCAGGAAGAGCAAAAGCCCCAGCAACCCCAGCACAGTGAATAAGATAAGGTCGAGCGGCTTGGTTATCCGTTGGTTTCGGTAATCAAAAAAAGTGATCATCAATATGGCCGCAAATACCGCCCAAAAAACCAGCGTGGGTGTCAGAAAAGGCTTTGCAATGGCTGTTTCAGTAGAAGAATATATGATTTCAACGTCCCGCACCAGTGGTAATATTTCCCCGTCTCTGTTCAGGGTGGCGTGATTAAAACCGCTTTCAATATAATCGGGCAGGAACATGTGTACATAGGGCGTGGCCTCAATGTCCATGGGCAGTCCCAGGCAAATGTCAATACCCAGATCGCCCCAGGGCTGATATTGCAGGTAATCATCGGTCAGATCCCGGATGCTTTTTTGATGGGTGATGTATGAACCGTCAAAAGCTATTTTGTCACCAAATACAGTGGTGAGTGCATCCCGTATTCGGGTGGCACAGTTGTCGTAAAAATAATCGTAAAAATAATACTGGTTTTCAGGGAGATTGTTCCATTCCAGAAATTCGAAGAGTTGCTGCTTTTCTTCAGCATTCAGGTTGAGTATTTGTTCATGGATGAAACGATCCAGATATATGTAATAATCCCTGAATCGTGAATACTCATGCCGGGAAAGTTTATAATTGAGGTGTCCCCGGGCAAAGTTCAGGTAAAAATAGGGCTGGTCGAAATCAAAAACCCCATAGTTGTAGATAAACTCAATCCCCTGTGCCGGATCACTTACCCGGTAGGCACTGTGCCCGAAGGCGGAATACAGCTCGTTTTGTCCCGGACCACAGGTCACTACCCTGATCTCCGCCTGGGGTGAGAGTTGAACGGCCTGCCCATGACCGGAATAAAAAAATAGCCCACACGTGATTAATAAAAAATAACGTAACATGCCTGCAAGATAACAAGGAAGTTGTCTTACTTCAAAATCGAAGGTGCCTGATTCAGGGGTCATTTTGGCTACAATCATTGTTTCTTCATGAAAAAAATATTCAAAATTTATAAAGAAAGGTTATTTTTGAAAATGTATTATGTTCAAACCTATGGGATCTTTGGCGTGAAAAAAAGCAACAAGACATGTATAATCCGAAATCTATCCATACTCTTTATAGGGCTGGCGGGTGTTCTTTCAACAATACAGGGGTACGCACAAACAGCGACAGACCATTGGGAAACATCCGTTTTTGCTAATGATACCTGGTCGTATTTTGAAGGCATATCGGCTCCTCCGGCACAGTGGCAAGCAGTGGGCTTTGATGACGCGGGCTGGAAAACAGGGCAGGGCGGGA
>JAOUKJ010000194.1 GCA_029882675.1 Cyclobacteriaceae bacterium | reverse complement strand
AATGGCCAATTCATTGACCGTGAGTTGTTTTTGTAAGGTTTTTTCCCGGCTCAACAAGGAGTCAATTTCAAAACCATGATGTATTTCATAATCTTTCAAATCCTCCATCAATGCCAGAGCCTTGTTGCTTTCAATAACTCTATATATTTTAGATAATAATTCATTATTAGGCTCCGATTTATATTTCAGAAAGAGTGAATTAAGAAAGAATTCATAAAAAGAATTAAAATGTTCTCGAATATGCATTTTTGAGCCCTTTCGTATAAAGGAAATTCGATTCAATTCTAATAGTGAATCCGCTTTCTCCGCATTATAAATAGCCAAGTCGATTATCCTATGATCAATTTTGAGTTTCAGCATTTCATCAAGTACCTGTGATTTTTCATACATCAATAAAAATGCTAATAGTTGATTGTTCATTTGATCAATTATTGGGTATGAATGAATGTTTTCATCTTTGAAATCGGGGATCAGAGCAACCAGACCTTTTTGAATATATTTAAGGGAAGTGTCAAATTCATGCATTTCTTTATATGCCTTAGCAAAACTAATTATAGCTATTACTACCTCTGGATGTTCCATACCATAAATACGCTGTTTTATATCCAAAGATTGTTTTAAAAAAGGAATAGCCTGAACATGCTTTTTTTGAGCCATATACAGAAAAGCTATGGTGTTTAAATCGTTCGCCAAACCCAAGTGGTTGTCCATCTTGGTATTAATTTCTAAGGATCTTTGGACAAAATACCTTGCGCTATCATACAATTTTAATCTTAAGTATGACACAGACAAATTGTTCAAGTAATTAGTTAATAGGAGTGAATTAGGATCGCTTTCCTCCAATAAAGCAATAGCCTCCAAATAATACTTATTGGCCATTAAGTAATTTCCTTCTGAGTTGTTTATATTGGCTATTATAATACGACAATTGGCTCTAAACCGCATATCACTATGTGTATCACTAATAAGTATAGCTTTTAAGGCAAAACCCATAGCAAAGTCAAACTTTCCCATACTCCGATTTATCGAGGCTAGTTCATAAAGGGTCTTACCAAAGTAAATACTGTTTTGTGTATTCAAAATTCGTTGTAACTGAAATGAACTATCCAAATAAGGCTCAGCATGTTCCGGTTCATAGAAGTATGCTCGATACATTCTTCCAATTTTATAGAATACTTCACTCCTTAACAAACTATCCTTCGCTGTATCCACCTTTTGCTCACCAAGGAATTGCTTATAAACAATAAGGGCCGAATCGTACCTTTTATCATTATAATACTCTTCTGCCTTTGTCACCAGGCTATGCCTTAGTAGGGGTGTATTCTGCCCCAACTGACCAAATCCTGCAATTGCTATCATCAAAAACACCAACAACAAACAAACTCTCATCATAGTAAAAAAATCTAACCCAACGGTTTACCTATACCCGTTTTCAACATTAAGCCCATAAGATATCAAATAATTGGAGAAAAGGAAAATACGTAAAACATCAACACCATGCTTATAAACACGACAGCCATGAATGCAGACAGGGAAAGTCATTTAAATACATACTATTCGTTCAAAAAAAGTGATGAAGTAGCGATTGATGTAAATCACATTAACAACCTGCAACACATCACCCCGCCCTCCCAGTTTGGTTATATCTACGACTGCCGAAATAATGAAATGTTGCATTCCCGGGGCCTGGACGAATTGCTCAGCCCTAAACACACCATTGAAACAGAAACCGGCCTGTTCAACCACGTCCACCCCGAAGACCTGTGCGATGTATTGATGCTCAACAGTATCTCCGGGAAAATACTGAACAAGCTACCGGCCCATGAAGTGAAAAAAAACGCACTATATATGGACTACCGGCTCAGGAAAAGGACAGGCGAATATATCCGGGTACTGCACCAATGGTCCGTGCTGGAAGCCCATGAAATATACGGGGCTGTCACCTCCATCACCATTTGTACGGACATCTCACACATTAAACTCGGTGGGGCCGTACAGCACCGTTGGAAAGGCCCGGGAAAAGAATTATTTGATCAGATGGTCAGTGAGAAAAAGAAAAAAAAGGCCAATGGCCTGCCCGTAAGTAAACGAGAGTATGAGATTATCCAGTTGCTCGGCAAAGGGTTGCGCAGCAATGAAATCGCTGACGAACTTCACCTGAGTGTGCATACCGTAAACACCCACCGGAGAAACATCCTTCGCAAATTTGATGTCAGCTCACTGGCGGAGGTGCTGATGAAGGTTTTTGGCGTGCTTCTTTGAGCAGTGGCAATACCGCTAAAGTGGTTATCTCACCTCCTCACAACTTCAACTCCCAGCCATTCTGATACGCCCGCTTCACAAACTGATTGGCCGGTTCAAAATTTGTGATCTTCATATTCTCCCCGTCCCAAAGCAGTTTCTTCCTGCCAGGGAACTCATTGCTTCCGGGCTTTTCCTGATAGTTAAAACTCCTCACAGCCAGGTTGCCCATGAGCACGGTCTCGGTCAACGGGCCGGAAATGGCAAACGACGAACTGGTATAGGCGCCATAGCCTTCCTTACAGGCTTTTACCCATTGCTGCTGATGACCATCACTGCCGCCCTCTACCATTTCCTCCTCCGATTTAGGGAGACTGGCTTTGGCCATATTTTTCGTGGGCAATAAGGTGGCATTCCTTCCAAACAAACCGGCCATGATTTTACCTTTGGTGCCTTCGAAGATGATCCCTCCGTCCCATTCTCCCATGGGCTCATCGGGCAGGAGTTCTTCCGGTCTTTTGGGAAGAATACCGCCATCGTACCAGACCATCTCTATCGATGGCATGTTGCCTCTTGCCGGGAATTGTAAATGTATTTTAGCAGAAGGGGGAAAACTATCGGTATATATAGCTTGTTCAAAAAAGCCCGTATATACGGCTCCGGCGCTACACTCCACCGACTCGGGGTAGCCCAGATCGAGGGCCATATACGGCACGTCCATAAAGTGGCAGCCCATATCGCCCAGGGCACCTGTACCGAAATCACCCCAGCCCCGCCAGTTGGCAGGCACATAGATGGGATTGAAATCTCTTTTCGGCGCAGTACCCAACCACAAATTCCAGTCGAGCTCTTCAGGCACTGCAAAACTACCTGTGGGTGTGGGAATACCCTGTGGCCATACCGGCCTGTTAGTCCATACGTGTACCCGTTTAACATCGCCAATAGCGCCGCCTTTCACCCAGGCCCTGATCAGGCGGGTATCATCGCCACTACTGCCCTGGTTGCCCATTTGGGTCACTACCTTGTATTTTTCGGCTGCCTGTGTGAGCATGCGTGCCTCATAGATGTCGTGTGTCAGGGGTTTTTCCAGATACACATGTTTGCCCTGTTTCATGGCGTCCATGGCCATAACGGCATGCATGTGATCGGGTGTACTGATGGCCACAGCATCAATCTGCTTACCCATCTTTTCAAACATCACGCGATAATCCCTGTAATAAGCGGCTTTCGCGTGTTTTTTACGAGAGCCTGCCGCCATGCGGTCGTCCACATCACATAGGGCCACGATATTGTCTGAACCGTTGTTGAATGCGTTTTTAATATTCACTTCTCCTTTCCCTCCGGCGCCTATAGCTGCAATATTGAGTTTATCGCTGGGTGAAATAAAGCGATTTCCCCCAAGGACATGTCGTGGTACGATATAAAAGGCAGAAACACCTGCTCCGGCCGTTTTGATAAAATTTCTTCTTTTCATTGAACATTGGGTTTATACGTTTCCCCTTCCAATTTCGGGGATACGGGAGGATTATTTATTATTGGGTTAAGGATTACCTTACACTACCAGACAAGTTAGGTGGTTTGGAGGGATAATCAAAAATTTTCCATCTACAAAAATCCATCCTGCTGTTACCCCACTTTATACTACTGTAATTTCAACACCAACGCCAGGCCACTTTTTATCCCCACACCCTTAAAACCCGGATTTAAAATACTGCGGTGGTCACGGGCTGGCCCCATCGTATTGTTGATAAAAGAGGTGCGATACATCGGGCCGAGATATACCCTTAACAGGGCCACATCCATTAATACGGGAATGGTGTAGTTCAATAAAAAGAACAAATCAATCCGGTGGATGTCTTCATGGCCGTCCTCCAGCCGGTAGGAATAATACCTGATGCCACTCTCTTCATACTCATAGGAGGCCAGGTCGCTGTATTCAAACCGCACAAAATGATACCCGAGTCCTGATTCGGCCGTCAGGAAGCCCTTTCGAAAATTGGCACGCGTCATATACCGCAACCAGGAAAATTCCACTCCCCCACCCGTCATCAACTCGGCCGATCCCTGAACATTTAATTGTGGATTTACCCGCTGATCACTAAACATATAAGTATAACCGTGGTATAAATACTCCGACAACCGAATGCCTTTGCCCGGCCTTATACCAAACCATTCCTGGTCGATTTTGAGGGCCTTTACTGACAGATACTGAGGCGTAAATCCTACATAAAATCCCTTATTATTTAATAGCGTGTCTTGCTGTCCATAACTCGCCTGAAACATCAGGAAAGTCATGGTTAACAACATCCACTTATTTAGTCTCTTCATTTTTCAGTTATCAGTTATCAGTGAACAGTTATCAGTTATCAGTTATCAGTTATCAGTTATCAGTGAACAGTTATCAGTGAACAGTTATCAGTGAACAGTTATCGGTTTGTAAGTAAACTGTGCGCAGAAAAATAGTATACGCGTGAACTAAATTAACAGTTCATACTTCCTGAAAGAGTTGCCTCTTGCTTCTTTCTCACTCAATGCCCAGAATAGAAATCTTACTTAAAAATGTCAGTTCATTATTCTCATACCTGAACTGATACAAACCATCATCGGCTGTCACCATCAGCAAACCATTTACGGGTATCACGTCATTGGCGGCAATTTCAAAATGAGACAGCAGGGTAAGGTTATTCACATCAGTAGCATCATATACTTTCAAGCCGGCATCGCACAAAAACAGCAGGTTATTATCGATACCCAACCCTTTTGGGCCCGTCATGGGATAGGTTTTTACCAGGTAGGGCGAGGTCAGGTTTTCCACATTGACCACATCCAGTTGGTTTACTCCCCGTTGGCAGGCTATCTCGGCATCACGAAGGGTGATGTAGGCGTAAGTCCCATCCGTGACAACCGGATCGCAACTGGTGGCATGCCAGAACGAGGAAAGTTGTGTAGGTTGTAAAGGATCTGACACATCATAAATATGCATTCCCGACTGTGATCCGATAAAAAGGGTGTTGTTAAAAGGAAAAATGGTTTCAACTTCCCCCCAGATCTGGGTATCGTTTTTAAACTGAGGGGAAGCCGGTATGCTGATGTCAAATACTTTCAAATCCCGACTATCTACCGTATAAAGGTAATTACCCACAGCAGCAAAACGGGCCATCGATCCGCCTGTACCGGTACCTCCCATGCCGGAAGGAGACACCTCCATATCCGAGCTGCAGAATGAAAGACCTGTCAGCAATAACATTCCCAACATGGATAGAAATATTGATTTATCGTATCTCATAATTTTTTCCAGTCTACAATGATCGTATTCTTTTCTTCCCTGTTTTCTTTCCGGAAGCTATCCGGCATAAAATCCATGTCCGGTGGTATAAGTTCAGGAAAGGTATCCTTTTGCCGGGATGTGACCACCACCTTTTGCGGATTAGATATGTCAATAGCCAACAGATCTACGGCACTGTCGGCATAAAGCGTATTCCCTTTCACCGCCATGTCCACGTTGCCGGGGATATTAATAAATCCCTTATTCAACGGGTTGGCCGGATCTGTGTTGTCAATGACATGAATACCTTTAAACCGTTCATTCAGAAAAATGTAATTTCCGATGGTGTAGATCTTGCCGGCCTGATGGACATCCCGGGCGGCCATTACACTTACAGCAGCCTCAAAATCAGCCCTGTCGACCATCACGGGCACATACTGTGTAGTGCCCCACTGTGGCGGCTCTTCATCGAAGCAACCGACCAATGCAAAGAGAATTAAAATTGAATACCAGCGCATTTTTATTTGAGTTTATTTGGGTTTATGGGTATATGGGTATATGAGTATATGGGTATATGGGTATATGAGTATATGAGTGTATGGGTGTATGGGTGTATGGGTATATGAGTTTATGAGTTTATGAGTTTATGGGTTTATGGGTATCCCGCAGTAGCGGGAGGGTGCCCCGCTGTGGCGGGAGGTTCAGTGTTTAATGGTTTATTATTTGCTACTAATTTAATAAACAATTTCCGGAATAACGATTAAAAGTTATGGTTATTGTGATAGTGTCGGAGAATGAATAGTTTTGAATCAGGTATTACGCAGTCCTTATATTTTTGAAAGAATGAATAACTCATGTGGTAAATCCGCAGGCGGCTTTTATAAACATTTAATAATGTTTTAAATATAACCGAATACTCCGTTTTTACTCACTTAATCAAGTGCCCAAAAAAAATGTATTTTAACCCCTGGGCGGGAAATCCTCTTTTTCTTTAATCCGTAAATTACGCTTGCGGATTTAAGGTAATTACTAAATTTATTCGTTTGATCTAACGGTTGTCTTTGCACAAATGTACAAATACAAACAAAACCAGTAATTTTACCGCATGATAAATCAACAAGATACGATCATCGCTCCTTCCACCCCACCGGGGGTATCGGCCATCGCCGTCATTCGCCTCTCGGGCATTGATGCCATACAAATCATGAATGGGGTTTTCCGTGGTAAAGACCTGACAAAAGCCAAAACACATACCCTCCACTTTGGAGTGATTGCCGATGGTTCCCGGGTCATTGATGAAGTTGTCGTGGCCCTTTTTAAAAGTCCGCGGTCTTTTACGCTGGAAGATTCAATAGAGATCTCCACCCATGGCTCGCCCTATGTAGTACGGGAGGTGATCAATTTGTTGGTTCGGCAGGGTGCCCGATTGGCAGGGCCGGGGGAATTTACCCGCCGGGCCTTCCTCAACGGACGTTTTGACCTGGCCCAGGCCGAGGCCGTCGCAGACCTCATTCACTCCGACTCAGAGGCAGCCCACCAGGCGGCCATCAGCCAGATGCGCGGAGGTTTTTCCAAAGACATCGGTGAGCTGCGCGAAAAGTTACTCCATTTCGCTTCCCTCATTGAACTGGAGCTTGACTTCAGCGAAGAAGACGTGGAGTTTGCCAACCGGCAGGGCCTGAGCGACCTTATCAATCAGTTACTGGCTGTGATCAATCCACTCATCGACAGCTTTGCCCGGGGCAATGCCATCAAAAACGGTGTACCCGTTGTCATTGTCGGCAAGCCCAATGCCGGCAAATCCACCCTGCTCAATGCCCTGCTCAACGAAGAAAAGGCCATCGTCTCGGAGATCGCCGGCACCACCCGCGATGTGATTGAAGATCAGATCAACATAG
>JAOUKJ010000193.1 GCA_029882675.1 Cyclobacteriaceae bacterium | reverse complement strand
GCGGATACCGTATTTATAAATGGCATACCGACGGCAGGGATCATCGATGGCTCAGTGACACACCGAACGGTGGAAGTACCCCTTGGGGTATCCAGTGGCCCCGTAGGCCTGTTCACCAATGGGACGAAAGTAACCGGGCCTTCTTTTAAGGTGTTATTACCCTTGATCACAGCCCTTCAGCCGGATAGTGGGGCGATCGGGACGGCCATCCAGATTGAAGGGGCTAATTTTGCGGCTGATCCATCATCCGACACTATTTTCTTTAATGGAATACCGGGATTTATCACGGCAGGAACAGCTACCAGTCGTACGGTCACAGTACCTGTTGGGGCTACCACGGGGCCTGTATCTCTCTTCACCAATGGAACCAACGTGACGGGTCCGGTCTTTAAAGTGACTTTGCCGGTGATTACAGCCCTTTTGCCATCCAGTGGAATCGCGGGTACCCAGGTAAGGATAGAAGGGAAAAATTTTGCTACAGATATTTTATCAGACAGCGTATTGTTTAATGGTGTGTCGGCTGTGATCATTGATGGCAGCACTACACATCGTACGGTTTCGGTGCCCGTGGGGGCAACAACAGGTTCGGTGGGCCTTTATACGAGTGGGGTGAAAGTGATGGGGCCAACTTTTACGGTGTTAACACCTGCTATCACGAGCCTTGCCCCGACTATTGGAGAGATAGGGGCTGTTGTACGGATCAATGGTATAAATTTCGGCACTGCTTTTTCTCAGGATAAGGTATTCTTTAATGGAGTACAAGCAACGATAACGGGCGGCACGGATACTTACCGGGATGTCATTGTCCCGGTTGGGGCTACAACGGGGATTCTGGAACTTCATAATGGTGGGGCGGTACTGACAGGGCCAATATTTACGGTGTTGCTTCCCACGATAACAAGTATTACGCCAACAAGTGGATTGGTAGGCTCTCTTATTACGATTAATGGCCTCTATTTTAGCACTAATATCTTGTCTGACAAGGTCTTTATAAATGGTATTCCGGCAGCTATTATAAGTGGTACCACCACCCAACGAGTAGTAAGAGTATTACAGGGCACGACCTCAGGTCCGGTCAGCCTGACTACCAATAGTTCAACGGCAATCGGACCGGTTTTTACGGTGATCATACCGGCAGTTTCCACCTATGCCGGGACAGGGGTAGCGGGATATCTTAATGGTGCGAAGCTCAGTGCCGAATTGGGAGAGTTGACGATGCTAGGTAGGGATTTATCGGGGCAGATTCTGTTTTCTGAAGGGGGGGTAAACGGCCACAGACTAAGGATTGTGGACGCCAAGAACAATGTGGCGCTTTACGCGGGAACCGGTGTTGCCGGACTGCTGAATGGCTCTCCGTTGAGCGCTGTGCAATTCAATAAACCAGCGGGACACTTCCTGGATACGAAAAACTCGTTGTTGTATGTTGTCGACAATGGAAACAATGTGGTCAGGGTTATTAACGCTGCCGGCAGTACGGCTACCTACGCCGGTGGCTCTGGGGGCACTACTGCCGGGTACGCGGAAGGTGACAGACAAAAAATCGCCTTGTTTAATTCGCCTATGGATGTGGTTGTGGATAGCAAAGGGAATGTTTACGTGTCAGATGGAGACAACCACAGCATACGCAAAATCGATCCTGTTACGGGTATTGTGTCCACTTTTGCAGGAAACGGCACACCCGGTTTTGTCAATGGTAAAGGTACGGCTGCCCGCTTTAACTGGCCCATGGGCATATGTATTGATGCAATGGATAATATATATGTGGCAGATGTGATCAATAATGCGATAAGAAAAATTGACCCGGGTGGATTAGTGACTACGGTGGCTGGGACAGGTACCTCCGGCCTGGTGAATGGAACAGCGGCCGTTGCGCAATTCAACTTCCCTACAGACGTGGATATCGACAACCTTGGTAACCTATACATTAGCGATTACAACAACCATATGGTAAGGATCCTGGAAACGGACGGTCAGGTAAAAACATACGCCGGTACGGGAGTGGCAGGTTTTCTGGACGGCAGTGCAGATAAGGCACAGTTTAACAACCCATTTTCTATCATGGTGCTGAACAGCAATAACCTGCTGTTGACTGATTATTCAAATTACCGGATCAGATTGATCACAAGATGATATAAATGATAAACAGATATGATAGGTAATATCAGGTATGTAATTTATTTTTGTTTAACACTGTTGTCGGCAGGGGGATTGGCTCAGGACCTGGCTAACATCGGTAAGGAAAATCCCCTAAACTTTTCAGGAAATGTAGGGTTAAGCCTAAACACCTATAGTACCACCCGGGAGGCACCTTCCCGTGATCCTTTTTTTTGGACGGTATCAGGTAGTCCCACCCTTACAGTATATGGTATCACCATGCCCTTTAACTTTGTTTTAAGTCAGAAACAGCAAAGTTTTCGGCAACCGTTCAACCGTTTTGGGGTGAGTCCCCATTATAAGTGGTTACAGTTGCACCTGGGGTACCGAAGTATGAATTTTTCAAAATATTCACTTAACGGTCACTCTTTCAGTGGTGTAGGGGCAGAAGCCAAACCCGGGAATTTCAGGTTTGGCCTCATGCATGGCCGCTTGTTAAAGGCGATCCCTTATGATTCACTCGCCGATTTTCCCATACAACCTACCTACAAAAGAAAGGGTTTTTCGGCTAAAGCGGGTTATGGTACCACCAGTAACTATGTGGATTTAGTACTCTTTAGAGGATGGGATGATCAATATTCCATTGAGCGACCCCTCGACAGTGCTATGGTAAACCCTCAGGACAATCTCGTGCTGGCCATTAAATCAAAACAAAGAATATTCAAAAGGCTCTCGCTGGATGTTGATTTTGGTATAAGCGGGTGGACCAGTAATTTGTATGCACGGGGAATTCCAAGGGAGGATATACCCCTGCCAGGTTTGACCAATAACCTGTTAAAGGTAAATTATTCCACGCAAGTGTTGAAAGCAGGGATGGCCAGCCTGGCTTATACCTTCCGTGTGTTAAGTCTCACGGCAAAATATGAGCGGATAGATCCTGACTACAAAACCATGGGGGCCTATTATTTTAATACGGATATGGAAAACTTTACCATATCTCCGGGCTGGTCTATGTTGAAAAATAAACTGCGGGTAAATACAAGCATTGGTATCCAAAAAAACAACTTGTTTGAAGATAAAATTAACCAGACAAAACGAAGAATAAATTCATTTCGCGTGAATTATGCACCCATGCAAAAGCTTAATGTGTCTTCTTCCTTTACCAACTATCAGACCAGGCAGATCAGGTATGATTACCTTAAAAGAGATGTGCTGGATTCCATGATGCTGGAGCAATACGCCAGAAATTTCAGTGTGGGAGTTAACTATAACTTTGGAGATAAGGTGCAAAGGTATACTTTATCATTAAATAACGCCATTCAGTCTTTTGCACAAGAGGGTTTTTACAGCTTCGTTGGAGCCAATGATTCCCGTTCAATAAGCCCCTCGCTGTCTTTTCGTCTAAACAACAGAGAGAAAAAAATAAGTGTAAATACCAGTATTAATGTCAATGATTTCAGAAATGCCATGACCAACGCATTCAATTGGGGCATAAACGCGGGCATCAATAAAAAAATTACCGGAGACAAATGGTCCCTCTCGGGCAATACGGGATTTTACCGCACAAAATTAAATGGTGAGCCGGGAGGAAATACGATAAGAATGAGAACAAGTGTACACTTTATTCCCGCTGAAAAACACACTCTGGGATTGAATTTGAATTTATTGTTACGAAAGTCCTTCAATACCAGGGTCAAAGGCTTCATGGAATTTATGACTACCGTTAATTATAACTATAGATTTTAATTGAACAAAAAATATATGAATTGTTTGAAACAGCTTACAAAGGGGTGGTTGGTATTTATGGCGATAGTAATGCCTCTGTTTTCCATGGCACAGTTCCCCCTTAGTCTTGATGTAAATATGCCGCCACCATATCCTGTTAAGTTATCTTCCTACACTGATTTTGACAGCAGAATTTTCATCACGGTGAATAATGATTCGCAGGAAGAACAGGAAATTATCCTGACAGGTTCCCTTACCAGCCGGAATAGGGGCTTACGGATTGAGACTGACTTCAATGATCTTCCCACTGCCTGTATTTTAATACCTCCGGGGCCGGGGGTCACAAGTCTTACAGGGGCCGACCTCAGTGAAGTATTTGATCCCAATCACCTGATATTTGCCGGTACTACCGCAGACCAAATCCTCAATGACCAGGCACTTCCGGAGGACCGGTATACGTTTTGTCTCAGAGCCTATCGATGCTCCGGCAATGGCCAATTGGTGGCGCTTTCTGATCAACCTGATCTCTTTCAGGGGTGTTTTGACTTTGAAGTGGCATACGTGGAGCCCCCCGAAATTATCTCACCGATATGTAACACCATTTTACCTCCCTATACACAAAACATCATGTTTAACTGGCTGTTTATGCCTCCGGAGACCGGTTACGGCGGTACTGTGTTTAAACTGAAAATTGTGGAGCTCGATCCGATAGATGTAAACCCCTGGGATGCCATGCTTTCGGCACCTGCTATATTTGAGACCGAGGTAGCGGCAAATAGCTATAACCTCTTGGTAGCTATTGATGGAATTTTCGAGGACGGAAAAAAATATGCCTATCAGGTCACCGCCTATGACTTGTTAGGGGAAATACAGTTTCGAAATAATGGAGCGAGCCAGGTATGTACTTTTCAGTATGTGGCGCCACCCATGGAAACCTTCCGGTTTGATCCGGTATATCCTAAACCCGGGGACTATATCCCATTTGACTTTTTTCCTTTTATTGTAAGGTTTACTCCCTATAGTGATGATTATTTTTACTTTGAAGGAGATATGCAATTGCGTAAGAATGGCTCAGTGGTTGATGAAAAGCATAGCCTGAATAACTGGAATACCTATGGCCCGGTACGTGGACAGAATAAGGCTTTGACAGGAGACCCTGACGCCACCATGATAGGGGAGTGGGAATCCAGGCATTTGCCTGTATATAAAAATGCCACATTATCCCCTCATCAATTTGATAAAAAGGAGCAATATGCCTGGTCATTTTCGGGGGAAATGACCCTGCCTTCAGGAGGTGTTTTATCAAATACGCTTAGCAATACAGAATTTAATACGGGTATGTCGCCTTCTAAACTTGAAAGTCCGTCGAATGGGGCTACCGTGGCACCGGGAGAGATAGCCTTTACCTGGACAACTGCGGATAAACCGGTAAGCCTGGTGCCGCCCTTTCACATCTATCAGGCATCGGCTACGGGACAGCAGGTCGACATCAACCTGTTTAATGGCGTGGTTGATGAGCGATGGGTCATGGAAGTGGCGGGTACGGATACCTTTGAGTCATTGGGTTACTCTACCGATGGTAGGATTACCGGGCAATATGTAGATGATTCAGTGTCGTTGATCAACGAATTGTACAGACAAATAAACACGGCGCATACGATAACAGAAAACGGCACCTATTACTGGCGGGTAAAATGGCTTAGCAATACAGAGGATATTACCTCTCCAGCCTATAGAACCAGTCCGGTATGGAGTTTTACCATAGGGACTCCTCCTGCTCCTGTAGCAGTAGTAGAAGAGGATAGGCCTTGTGTAAGTGAATGCCTTACACCGGCTAGAGCCGATAGGACAGCGGTCTCCATATCAGTAGGACAGACCTTGAAAATGGGTAAATTTGATTTGGTGGTTAGTTCTATTTCAGGAGGCGGTGGCAACACTTACTCCGGGGAAGGAGAAATACCTGTTGCTTTTATGAATAATGTGAAAATAAAGGTGGAATTTTCCGGATTACAAGCCAACGCAACACAGGAAGTATTCGCCGGTACCGCCACAGCCATGGAGGATGCTCCTTCTCCCTCCGTGACACAAATTACGACCATCGTAGATGGGATGGAAAGAATAGTTCCATCTTTTACCGCCTTACAGGCCGATGGTATTAGTACATTATTGGAATCGGGTGACCGCCTGGTCAGTATGATAAGTTCAGGCCGACCGATTGGCATGCCAATAGGCATGGATAAGGAAATTGAGGGCGGTAACTTTGTTATTGGTATCATCGAAATGGAATTTACCCCTACGAGGGCCTCACTTATGGCCATGGCGCAGATTGATATTCCTGATCTTGGTGAAAAACTCCCGGCTTTTGGTGCGAGGGATGTTTGTTTTAGCCCTTCAGGTTTCGGCGACGAGTATGTGCTTTACCTTGCCAGGGATCATGAAATAGCAGCTGATGGTGACTTCAGGTTTGATTTTAAAGGCATTGAAAGTGGAGACTCAACAAACGCCAGTTATATCCAGTTTAACTGCAATGGATTTAAATGCGCCACTATTAGAGGAGAAGTGACTTTTCCAAGGAATGTACTTGTACCCGAAAACACCGATGGTACTATTGATGAAACAGGTTTTGTCACGGGCACGTTTTCTTTTAAGGGATGTCGGGGAAACAATTATATGGGAGAAATATCTTTTTCTCCTTTTGAAGTCCCGGGGCTGGCAGGGTGGGGCTTTGCTCCCGGAAGGGCCTATTATGACTGGTCTGACTTAGAAAATCCACCGGGGATGACCTTTCCTTCCGAATATGATACAGACTTGACGGCAGAAACCATTAATACATGGAAAGGCTTTTACCTCACTGAGGCCACAATCCACACACCCCCGGAATTCCAGGGAGAAATAGCGGGAAGGATGAGTTTTTCGGTGTCAGGGATTATAGGAGACAACACGGGAATTACAGGAACCCTTTCGGCAAATAATATTATCAATTATGACGATGGGCAGTTGGAAGGGTGGGCCTTTTCACTCGACAGGGTACATATTACTCTTGTTCAAAACAACAGGCTGGTGGCGGGAGGAATCGAAGGAAAACTGGGAACCCCAATTTTTGAAGAGGACGACAAACTGGCCTATAGTGCCCTGCTGGGTTACAACTCATCCACTGAAAAGGTGAAATTTAATTTTACGGTGACTCCCGACGAGAATCCCTTGACAGTACCAATGTGGGGCGACGCGGAGATGGTTTTTGAGCCGGAGTCTTCGATCACCATTGATTTTGAATCAGGAGGGGATGTCGTGGTGACAGCATTACTTACCGGGGCAATTGACATCACGGGTGACCTGGGTGACCTGCCTGAAATTAACTTCCCCGGAATACAATTTCAGGAGCTTCGGATCAGCACCCAAGTTCCAAAATTTGACGTTTCCTATTTTGGTTTGGCCAGTCCCCAGAAGAATGTGGGAGGGTTTCCCGTAAATTTAAGAGACCTTAACATCGGATTGGATATGGCCGGTAGTGGACCTGGTCTGGTATTTGACCTCAAACTGAATTTGCAAGATGCCGGTTTTACAGCGGGAGCGGGTTTTACCATTAGGTCAGCGATGGGAATATCCACCCG
>JAOUKJ010000795.1 GCA_029882675.1 Cyclobacteriaceae bacterium | reverse complement strand
GAGAAGAATGATATAAGAAGTACCGAGCACCTGGCCATTGCCAAGGAGGCTGCTCAAAAGTCCATCGTACTCCTCAAAAATGAAGGAGACATCTTACCACTAAAAAAAGACCTGAAAAAAGTCGCCATCATTGGCCCCTATGCCAATGAAAAAGGAGAGCATAACGGTACCTGGTCTTTCTTTGGTGAGGCCCAGCATCCGGTGTCCATATCAGCTGGTGTTTCTGCCCTGGCAGGGGATATCGATATAGTCAGTCATGTAGGCGCTGATTTCTTTGACTCCAGGCCTGAAGATATTACAGCTGCCGTGGCGCTGTCGCGCAGTGCAGATATTATTGTCGCGGCTGTTGGTGAGCCCTCCGTGATGAATGGTGAAGGGGCCTCGCGGGCAAATATTAAAATCCCGGAAAACCAGATCAACCTGCTAAAGGAGCTAAAGAAAACCGGCAAGCCCATCGTGGCACTGGTGCATTGTGGCCGGGCGCTTGACCTGAGCTGGCTGGAAGAAAATGTGGATGGCATCCTGGTGGTGTGGTCACTGGGCTCCGAGGCTGGAAATGCAGTTGCTTCGGTTTTGTTTGGCGAATACAATCCATCAGCGAGGTTGCCCATCAGTTTCCCTCGTAATGTAGGGCAAGTACCTGTTTTTTACAGCCATAAGAATACAGGGCGCTTATATAAAGGGGATTATTCGGAACACCCTTCACAACGTGTATATCAATCACGCTACCGCGATGTTGAAAACAGCCCCCTTTACCCTTTCGGCTACGGCCTCAGCTATACTTCTTTCAACTATGGTGAGATCACGCTCAGCGCCGCTACCATGAATAGTACAGGAAGTATTGAAGCAACTATAGAAGTAAGCAATACGGGGAGTTATGCCGGTGAAGAGACCGTACAGCTGTACATTCAGGACATGGTGGGCAGTGTCACCCGGCCTGTAAAAGAACTCAAAGGATTTCAAAAAATTACCCTGGGAGCGGGTGAAAAGCAAAATGTGACTTTCACCATCACGGCTGAAGAGCTTACCTTCCTGCGTGGTGACATGACCTGGGGTACTGAGTCCGGCGATTTTAAAGCGATGATTGGGCCCAATTCGAGAGACACGAAAGAGGCGGCGTTTGTGTTGGAGTAGATGGGGAGGGAAAAAATTATGAGGTTGATTGTTTTTTTGAGACATCAGCGGATTTAACAAGATTGGCTTTACCGGGCGGATAGCCATAATGATCATGAAAGCACTTGTTGAAGTAGGTGGGGCTGTTAAATCCTACCAAATATGAAATTTCCGATGCTGTGCCGCTCTTTTGTTGCAACATGGAGAGTGCTTTTTCCAGCCTTATTTTCCGGATAAACTGACTTATCGATTGATTTGTCAGGGCGCGTAATTTTCGGTGTATTTGTGATCGGCTATATCCCACTTCACGAGACAACACTTCCACACCGAAAAATTCGTCATGGAGGTTTTTTTGTACAATTTCCTCCATTTTTTTGAGGAATTGTTCGTCCATGGATTCCTCCGAGCCCATTTTATTAGCATGGTTAAATTTATAGCACCAAAAAACCAGCCCCTTTTAATTACAATAGCATAAATTTAACGTATTTTCTCCAAATAAAGAAGCGCTTTTATGTATTAATGTGGTTCATTTTCGTCTCACACCATAAATATCCTCATCCTCATACATTTTCCTTAGATCATCAATAGAAATACTGTATGTGACATCCATATAATTTTCATCCTTGTCAATGTCTCCAATGCTTGATGACAAATTTATTTCATATTCATTTTCGCTAACATACACACTATCACCCTTTACCTCTTCAACCCGGATAGATGTATAGCTTCCGGCATCA
>JAOUKJ010000192.1 GCA_029882675.1 Cyclobacteriaceae bacterium | reverse complement strand
TATAATATCTTAATGACTTTTGCCAGCTGGATGTTTTCTTCCGGCTGGTTTTTCTTCTTATCTTTATTGGATTAATGAAAACAAACACCATGAACAAATTAACTGTACAATCCCGGATAATTAGATGTTGTGACATTAGTTGGTTGAGTTTTAAAATGCTTATGCTTTTATTATTCATGGGATCGTGTACCTGGGAGGAGATCACACCGGTAAAAATACCGGTGTCGGAAGAAAAGGATTTTCTTGATGCAGAGTACACACTCAACAGCCTGGATAAATTTTCAGCGCCCCATTGGAAAACAGCAGATTACCGTATAATTCCGATGACAGATCTGGTAACCAAGCAAGTAGATGGAACGGATGGTATACTCAACACATCTGGAACTTACAATGGATTGGCCGATTTTAACAAAGGCAATACACCCAATTTAACCCTGAAGGCGGCTTATGATGATGATAATATTTATGTCGTCATTGCCTGGGACGATATTTCGTTTGATCCTTCACAGCTCAGGTGGGTTTATGATGGCCCTGCTGATCCACTGAAATCAGGAGCTAATACGGCAGGCTGGACTTCACAGGGGAGTGACGATAAACTCATGATTGGGTTTGATATGGGGAACAACAAGAAAGATGTATGGGAGTGGAGTTTGGCACTTTCTGAGCCTTTGGGTTATGCCATAGACATGATAGATGACGGGGGACTGAAAACCGATACCGGCGATAAACTTTTTATAAGGAATACAACAGGTACTGATTACAGATCCGGGCCGAAGTACGAATGGGACGGCGTGGAGCAACAGCTCGAGCGGATGACGGGGGGATTCACCATTCTGGATCCCGGATTTTATCTCCTTAACACCATGCCCTTCACGGGTGATGTGGCCAACGGGGACGCCTTGTACCAACTCGAGTGTGCGGAGTGCCATGGCATAAAAGGTGATGGTGAAGGATTTACCTGGGCTACTAAAGTTCCGGTTAATATTCCGGGTGTTTATAACAGGCTTTCAAGGGGCGCTTTTGACCCCATCTTAGGAAATATTAGTCATGGTGGTTCTGGTCATTGGGTGAAATTAAGTGAAGTTGAAAAAAATGATGTGATAGCAAGAATCAGGGGATTTGCAGGAGTTCCCGGATATTATCTGGAGGATCCCGCACAGGCAACCTCCGATGTATTTGCTTATTCCAATGTCCAACTTGCCAAAATAAATTCCCTGGCAAAAAATGAGGAAGGTTATCGGGTTATGTTTAAAAGGGCGCTGGATACCGGAAGCAATGAAGATATTGTCTTTGCCCCGGGCAATGTTTATAATTTCGAGATCAGACTGGCTGATCATGACGGACTGAATTACATTGGAGCAATAAGCGAAAAATTAATCGTACGATCTAAACCTTAACGGCATGAAATCAATATTTAACAAGTTAGCGGCGTTGATGTTTTTCGTCACTTTTCTTACAGGCTGTGTTTATGAAACCATAACACCAGCTGTGGTTGAAGTACCTGATGAGGTAAGCTTTACCCTGGATGTCCAGCCTATTTTTAATGAAAGCTGCAATACATCCGGTTGTCATAACAGTGGAGGAACACCACCTGATCTATCGGAGGGAAGTGCATATACCAGTCTGACGTTTTATGGTTATCTGGACAAAGACAGTGCAGAATTGAGCCAGGTCTATGAAAAAATAAACACTGGAAGTATGAAAAAATATGCCAATGATCAGGATAGGGCCATTATTCTGGCCTGGATTAAACAAGGTGCTTTAGAAAACTAAAATTCGGAACGATGAAAACAATAATAAAAAATAAGATGAGAACATTTATCATGTTGATTTTACCGGTGTTTTTTGTCATCACCCTGGCCAATGCTCAGGAAGAAAAGGAAAAAGACAAGCGTCCGGTAAGGGCCCCTTTTGAGAGTGCTCTGTTACTCGATGGACAAACCATCATAGTGCCTACTAAAAACACATTGGAATTTGATATTCAGCACCGTTTTGGTACGATGAAAAATAAAGGAAAGGATTTGTTTGGTATATATGCGCCTTCCAATATCAGGCTGGGCCTCACCTTTACGCCTATTGAAAACCTGGCAATTGGTTTCGGCTCAACCAAAGATGATATGTTGCAGGATTTTAGTATCAAGTATGCTATTCTGAAACAAACCCGTAGTTGGAGTATTCCTTTGAGTCTTACTTACTTTGGAAACGCTGTTGTTGACACCGGAGAAGACGATCGCTATGATCGCAATGTACAGCGTTGGTCATACCATCATGAGCTGATGATCGCCACTAAAATAAATAGTAAACTTTCCATTCAGTTGACGCCTTCTTATTCGCATTATAATGGAGTAGATACATTGTACACCAATGATATGTTGGCCGTTTCCCTGGCAGGTCGCTATAAGCTTACACCTCAAATGTCGATAATTGCCGGATATTCATTGCAGCTACAGGATCATGATGCTCCTGATTTTGATTTGCAACCCAATTTGTGTTTCGGTATAGAAATATCCACCAGTTCACATGCCTTTCAGATTTTCGCCGGAAACTTTAGCGCACTGGTACCTCAACGCAATTTAATGTATAACGAAAACAGCTTCGGAGACGGAGAAATATTGGTTGGTTTTAATATCACCCGATTATGGAATTTCTAACTAATAAAACCATGGAGACCCACAAAAAACAAAATCGAAGAAAATTTTTCAGAAGTGGTCTGGTTGCTGCTTTTATGGCACCTTTTGGCTTAAAGCTCAATGCTAATACAGCCAATACAGGAAAGACCGTAAAGATGCTCACACCTGATGGTCAACTTGTTGAAGTTGATGAAAGTAAATTGAATTCAGGTAAAAGGATTAAAGCGAGCAATAAGGAAATATTGAAATGGAAATCAACCAAAAACCATTAAGATCATGACAGAAGGAACGAATAGAAGGGATTTTTTTAAAAAAGGATTATTTGCTGCCGGGGCCGCTACTGCTGGTGCAGCTGCAATAGGTTTTGCCCATCAGGATGAAAACGAAATATCCGCTGGCGAAAAAGTGAAATTGCTTTCGCAGTCAGGTGAAATAATAGAAGTAGACAAGGCCGACCTTAAAATGGCCGCTGTAAATACCGCCGAGGCACTGGAAAAAATAACGACAGGCCGGGAAGGTATACCAGGTAGGAAATTTACCATGGTCATTGATCTGGGAAAATGTCGTAATGCAAGAAAATGTATTACTTCCTGCCAGAAGATGCATCATCTGCCTGAAGATAAGGAATGGCTGAATGTGAAATTGATAAAGGATAACGAAAAGGCAGCACCATATTGGTTTCCAAAAACATGCTTCCATTGTGATAATCCGCCTTGTGTGAAGGTATGTCCGGTAAATGCCACTTTCAAAAGAACAGATGGCCTCGTACTCATTGATAACGATCGGTGCATAGGATGTAAATTTTGTATGGCAGCTTGTCCTTATTCTGCTCGTGTGTTTAACTGGGATGAGCCTGAAGTGCCTGAGGGCATGACTCATGAACATTATTCACCGGAAACAAGTATGCCAGCTAAAGTAGGAACGGTTGAAAAGTGTGATTTCTGTCCGGATATGCTTCGGGAAAATAAATTGCCTGATTGTGTGACGGCCTGCCCTAATGGTGTGTTTTATTTTGGAGATGAAAATGAAGATGCTGTAACCAACGGCGATGAGACAGTACGGTTGTCCGCATTGTTGAGCGATCGTGCCGGGTACCGGTTTATGGAAGAACTGGGTACCCGGCCACGGGTTTGGTATCTTCCTCCACACAACAGGATGTTTCCTTACGAAAGGGGATTTAAAGACCTGCCGGAAGAACACGTTGAAATGTACAATGATTATCTTAATTCACACTAGCCGACTTCGTTATGAACATAAAAGATACATCTACTTCATTGCTCAAAGAATTTGCCCCACAAATGGGACCATGGAGCTGGAAGGGAAAAACAGCCGTAGTCATTTTATCCGCTATATTGTTATGGGGGCTCTATGCACTATATATTCAAGTCTTTAAAGGACATGGTGTTACCGGAATGCGTGATAATGTAGTCTGGGGATTGTATATCGCCAACTTTGTTTTTTTTATTGGCATAAGTTATGCCGGTGCCATCATCTCCGGGATATTACACTTGCTTCGCGTTAATTGGAGAAAACCTATTTTGCGGATAGCTGAACTAATAACAGTGATTGCTACAATCATAGGGCCAATATACATCCTGTTATGCGTTGGTCGATTGGATCGTTTGCACCACCTGTTTATGTACGGTCGTATCCAATCACCTATTACATGGGACGTGCTGGCCATTTCCACCTACTTGGTGGGATCTATTATTTTTCTTTACCTGGCACTGATACGTGATTTTGCCATATTAAGCGAAACTAATGAGATTCACATCCCCAATTGGAGGCGGAAAATTTACAAATTGCTGTCAATAAATTTTAGAAATACGCCTGAACAGGTGAAAAGACTGAAACTGACACTGGATGTGCTTTCTGCCATTATCATTCCTACGGCCATTATCGTTCACTCCGTACTTTCGTGGATTTTTGGAATGACCCTGCGGCCGGGATGGCATAGCACAATATTTGGACCATATTTTGTGCTGGCAGCTATTTTTTCAGGCACAGGTGTGATGATCATCGTGATGTACGTATTTCGTAATATCTACAACCTTAAAAGGTATCTGACTGATCAACATTTCCGTTACATGGGTTATATGCTTATCGTGCTTGCTGCAGGTTATGGGTATTTTACATTTTCCGAGTACCTTACTGACTGGTATACTTCTGAAAAATGGGATGCCGAACTTATTGACAAGCTGTTTAGCTTTGAGCATTATGGTTGGTGGTTTTATTTTGCCAACTTCGGAGGTATTTTGGTGCCGCTCATACTCATCGGCATTCCAAAGTTCAGGTCAGTGAAAACTATTGTTTTTTCTTCGGTGGTGCTCGTTGCTGCACTGTGGATAAAACGCTACCTGATTGTTGTTCCTACGCTGGAAAATACACTACTTCCGATGCAGGATCTTCGGCCTGAATATATTAGTTATTCAGCTACCTGGGTGGAATGGGCATTGACGGCGGCCGGTGTTGCAGCTTTTATCTTGTTTTTTATCCTGATGTCACGTTTTGTACCTATAGTGCCTGTATGGGAAACTTCTGAATACCTTGAAGAAATTAAATTGAAAACGAGTGATGAGAAGGTATTAAGTGAAAAAAGGGCAAGAGAGGTAAAGCAGGAGAGTATTTCAGTTTCAACTTCGTAAATGATTAAATGATGAAAACCAGAATATTATTAATAGCCTTTTTAGTACTCTCTATGTGTGGCATTACTTTTGCTCAAGATGAAGAAAAAGGCGTTCTTTTAAATGTTGTGTATCAGCGGGATCATTCCGCTCAGGTGGTACTTACAGCAACTATTGTAGATGAAGAAGAGGAAGAGCCCGTATCGGGTGCAGTTATCAAGTTTTATACCCTGGCAGATAGCCTGGAAGTGTTGCTGGGCGCGGCCACAGCTAATGAAGAAGGTGTTGCTGTACTTTCCATACAAGAAGATAAAGTGAGTAAAGCAGCCGATGGCCTGATGGAATTTGCGGTTCGTTTTGAAGGGAATGATACTTTCGGGGCTAATAAGGAAACTGCCTCCTGGAAAGATTTGGAGATGGAGATCAATTTTGTGGAAGAGGACGAGCAGAGAAATATTGAGGTCTCCTTGATGTCATGGGATGATGAAGGAAACAAGATCCCAGTACCGGAGATGGATGTTTACCTGTTTGCACCCCGGATGTTTAGCCAATTACCTATTGGTGAAATTTGGATAGAGGAAGATGGGAAGGGCCGTGTTGCTTTTCCTGAAGCTTTGCCGGGGGATGACTCAGGTAATATCCAGGTTCTTGCAAAAATAACGGATAGTGATGAGTATGGGAACTACGCATCTTTCAAATCTATCGATTGGGGTATAGCCGTATCACATGAAGCCGGGGAGATACCCAGGTCATTATGGAGTCCCAGCGCACCCATCTGGATGCAGGTGACTTTTATAATTCTTATGAGTGGAGTTTGGTATCATTTTTTTCTCGTAATCTATAAACTTTGGCGTATTAAAGATTATGGAAAAAATGAAGAAAAAATCATTTGGGATATTGATAAATAAGTAAAATAGTTTTAAATTTCTTACGAACCATAAATACAATTATTATGAAGACTTCAGGAAAAGGGTTTTTGTTTGGTGCAGCCCTTATACTTTGCACTGCGTTATTCTATTCTTTTGGATACATTAGTCATGATACTCAGGACAATCCCTGGGTAGTACCTGCCAAATATAAGAAAATGGAAAACCCCTTGAAGGGCGATGAAGAGGCAGGAACCATTGGAAAGTCGCTTTACTCAAAACACTGTAAGTCATGCCACGGTACAGAGGGAAAAGGTGACGGACCAAAAGCTAAAGAGCTGGACACTCCGAGTGGTGACTTTAGTAGTGCAGCCTTTCAGGCACAGTCAGATGGCGAATTGTTTTACAAAACAACAGAAGGAAGAGATGATATGCCAGCATTTGATAAAAAGATAGCAGAAGAGGATGACCGTTGGCTTGTTATTGAATATTTGAGATCATTAAAATAAGAAAATGGTGTAATTGTTTTTATTTATTAGGGGGCCGGGAAACCGGCCTCTTTTTGTGACTTGTTAATTACCTGCCAAAAAATGGCTACGAAAAATATATTTCTGCTGTTCATGACGGCGTTTATTGTCCTGTTTGGTTGTGGAAGCAAAGCTGAAATGGCCGAACAATCAGTTTATTATTATACATTTCAGGACGAGGTAAATACGAAAGAATCGCAGGAGGTAATACGTGCAGTAGGAGGGTGGTTGGAAGCACATCATTATGCCCTCATGGGTTCATCAGTTTCGAGCGATTGGCCGTATTACACCTCATTTGATTTGCAGTCGGAGGTGCCCATCGATAGCCTTATTGCCCCACATCGTACAACGCACCTTTTTAAACCCATGCCCGCTGAAGTGATGAATTTTGAACTCCATAGTTATAAAATGGAAATGGTATATTTACCTGGAAACGAGCTACAGTGGGCCAACGTAATCATTAACAGCTACCGCTATGAGGATGGTGGATGGCATCAGATCACAAACCTGGGTGACCACAGGTTTCCACATAAAACATATCCAACCAAGGAGGCCTTTATCCAACACCTGTCAGAGACCGTTATCAGGTCGAGTTTTAAGTAAGGATACGCGTACAGCGTATTTGCTTTGGGAAATCCGGAGATAAATACCGGGAAAAGAGGTGAATTTCTTTGCGCATCACCATCTAACGATAACTACTAACCCTACTTTGTCATGTTAAATTTACCTTTATAAATTGGGTTCTATTTCCTCAGGCTTTAGCCTTGGAAAATCTTTGACATACATTAAACCCGCTTTAGCCGAAAGTGAAATGCCCTTTTGT
>JAOUKJ010000794.1 GCA_029882675.1 Cyclobacteriaceae bacterium | reverse complement strand
CAAAACCGGTGAACTGCTATGGGAATATGAAGGCGATGAGGGTTTTTATGCTTCGCCCATCGTTGCTGAAGGTAGGGTTTATATATTGGATCGGGCGGGCAAAATGCACATTTTCGCAGCCAGTGAAACCATGGAACTGATTAGCGCCCCTGATTTAGGGGAAGAGACCTACAGCTCACCGGCATTTTCTGATGGCAGAATGTTTATAAGAGGTGTTAATAATTTATTCTGCATAGGCAGTTAACGGGGAGATATTAGATGTGAGATATTAGATATTAGATATTAGATGTGAGATATTAGATGTGAGATATTAGATGTGAGATGTGAGATGTGAGATGGGAGATATGAGCATATAGATTATAGAGCAAGGATGAAAGAAGGTAATAACATATTAGTTGATGATTTTCTGCAGGATTACAAAGGCGGTAAAAGTGCATTGGTGCCCCTTTTGCAAACTATCCAGGAGCATTATAATTATTTGCCTGATGATGTTTTAAAGGAAGTTTGCAAAAAAACGGAAATAACACCCGGCGATATCATGGGTGTGGCCAGTTTTTATTCCCAGTTCAGATTAAAACCCACTGGCGAACATATCATAAAAGTATGTATGGGTACGGCCTGTCATGTAAAAAGGGCCAAACTTGTTCACGACGCCATGACCAGGGAACTCCACCTTGAAGAAGGGCAGGAGACCGATGATACAGGAAAATTTACCCTTGAAAAAGTGAATTGTGTGGGCAGTTGTACCCTGGCCCCCGTGGTTCAAATTGACGAAACCACCTATGGCCATGTCGATGGGCAGGACGCCAATAAAATTTTAAAGTACTTTGACGCTGATAAAAAACAAAAACAGTCAGGTGGGGAACAGGTAGAAAATGGTACTGAATTCGAGGGAGAAGTACGCATAGCCCTGGACTCCTGTTGTGTGGCCAGCGGTACTGAGGAGGTGATGAATTCCGTCAAGGCGGCAGTAAAAGAAAGCGAGCTAAATGTAAAGATGAAGAAAGTGGGGTGCGTAGGCATGTGCCACCAGGTGCCCTTAATTGAAGTGAGGCCCAATGGCAAGGATCCGGTCTTTTACTCGAAAGTCAGGCCGGAAGATGTGAAACAGATCATGAACAAACACTTCAGGCCGCAGGGACTCTGGCAAAAGCTCAAAACTCAGGTTTATAATTTTATTGAAGAATACCAGAACGACCAGACCTGGGAGGGCATCGAAAAATACCATTTGGACGTTAGTGAGTCCCACGTCACTTCCTTTATGGGAAGACAAGCCCCCATTGCCACAGAATACCTGGGTACACTGGATCCCCTGGATATATCAGAATACAAACTGCACCATGGATTCCGGGGATTGAAGGCGGCCCTTACCAGCCACACCCCTGATGAGGTAGTGGAAAAAATTAAAAAAAGCGGTCTGCGTGGCAGAGGCGGCGGCGGGTTCCCCACCGGACTGAAATGGGAGATGCTCAAAAAGCAGGACAATGAAATTAAATATGTGATTGTCAATGGTGATGAGGGTGATCCCGGTGCCTTTATGGACAGAATGCTGCTGGAATCTTACCCTTTCCGGGTTATAGAAGGGTTGATCATCGCCGCTTATGCTACCCAGGCCACCAACGGTTATTTCTATATCAGGGCAGAATACCCCAAAGCCACCAAAAGAATTGCCGAGGCCCTGAATACCTGCCGGGAGCATGGATATCTGGGCGAAAATATAATGGACTCAGGTTTCTCGTTTGACATAAAGCTGTTTAGAGGGGCCGGGGCATTTATCTGCGGCGAAGAGACCGCTTTAATTGCTTCCATTGAAGGAGACAGAGGATTCCCCAGCCTGAGACCACCCTACCCTGTACAGGA
>JAOUKJ010000191.1 GCA_029882675.1 Cyclobacteriaceae bacterium | reverse complement strand
CACCACGCTGTTGTCGACCAACATACCCAACGCCAGGGCCATTCCCACCAGTGTAAGGCTGTTGATGGATATATTATAGGCATAAAAAAAATTGAAGGCCGTAAGTACCGAAATGGGAATCGCCAGACCTATCGCAAGAACCAGCCTTATGTTTCTCAGAAACACCCACAGTACAAACACCGCCAGCAGTCCACCAACAAAGGCCAGTTCCATGATCTGATCCATGTTGGTTTCCATGGTTTCGGCCACATTGTTTTGAACCACTATTTCCACATCCTGACCAGCCAGTTGCCTGTTGAGCACTGCAATAACATCATGTACACTGTGCGACAAATCGATCATATTGGCTTGGGCGTCGCGCATCAACTGTATGGATACGGCGTCTTTGCCATTGACCCGGCTGATCGTGGTGCCTTCTTTTACACCAAAGAATATTTCAGCTATTTCTTTGAGTTTTATCTGTCCATTTTCCTGAACCACAATAGAACCGATGTCCAGAATGTCCTGGTATTCCGCATTGACATTGACAAAATAACGGTTTTGCCCTTCATAGACTTCTCCAACGAAGGTTCTGGAAGCCGTGTTTTGAGTCAACAGGCTGCGCACCCGGGCCGGGGTAATCCCATACATCTCACACAGGGCGTTGTTGAGAACCACTTCCAAGGTTTTTTCACGTCCACCAAAAACACTCGCGCTGGCCACCCCATCTATATTTTCAAGCGCAGTTTTTATTTCTTTGTCGGTTATTTCCCGTACTCTGTTCACTCCCCCACTTCCCCTTACCTGAAGTGACATCAGGATGTTGTTGACCATTTCCGTATCAAACTTCACCACATTGACTATAAATCCATCGGGCAGGTTGGGTCGCACGGTTTCCACCTTTTCGAGCAGTTCCAGGTAAGCAAATTTGATGTCCGTATTTTGGCTATAAGTCAGGGTGATACTCCCTCTATTACCTGTGGAGAGCGATTCGATCAGTTCTACGCCTTCCAATGTACCCGCTACCCCTTCGAGCGGAAGGATGGCCTGTTGTTCCATATAACCCGGTGATACTTCTGTGGCGGTACCCACCTGAATATAAAACACCGGCATTTCCGCATTGGGAAAAAGCGCTACCGGCAGATTTTTATACGAAAAATAACCCAGCATCGAAAGCCCTGCAAAAAGCATGGAGATAAGTATTTTCCGTTTAATAATAAAATCCATTTATGTGGCTTTCTTATTTTCGGCAAGGGCCTTCACCTGATCCAGCAAATAATATACGCAGGGTATCACTACCAGGGTGAGTAACGTAGAGGTGAGCAGTCCGCCTATGACGGCCAGCGCCATTGGCCTACGTAAGGAAGCACTTTCGCCCAGTCCGAAGGTGAGTGGCAATAGCGCCAGAATAGTCGTGAGGCTGGTCATAATAATGGGCCTTATTCTGTACTGGCCTGCCCGGATAATGGCCGCTATCCTGGAGAGTCCTTCTTCCTTGAGTTGGTTGATGGTATCGACCAGAATGATGGAGTCATTCACCGCAATACCCACCAGCATGATGATTCCTATATATGCCATTATATTCAGTGGCATGCCGGCTATATAAAAAACCATAATGGCTCCTACCCCCGCTAATGGAATAGTGAGTAATATGGTGAACGGATGGATGAGCGACTCAAACTGTGAGGCCAATACCATATACACCAGTATGACTGAGAGTATCAGGGCAAAGCTAAGATCGGCCATGGATTCCCTGCGTTTCTGCTCATCACCCAACAAATGGATTTGATAATCGGCAGGCAGGCTGATGGCGCTGAATCCAGCCTCCAACTCGGCCACGATGTGATCAAAAGGACGGCTGTCCGCCAGGTCGGCAGTAAGGGAAACCTTACGGTCCTGATTGCGTCGGCTGATCTCCCGGGGCGACTGGCGCACACGAATCGTAGCCAGATCGGTGAGGGGCACCTCCCGGTTGCCCGCACGGATCGTCATGGCCCTCAATCCTTGCAGCTCCACCTCTGGTAATCTGATGCGAATATCCTTCATCTCCCCTTCATGGTCGAGCTGACCGGCATCGGTACCTTTCAACTTATCAGCTACCTGGCCTGTAATGGCTTCTACGCTTATGTTATTGATGCCGGCTTGCAGGCGATCAATCTCAATTTCTATTTCCGGAGCTCCTTCCTCCGCAGACACCTGTACATTGTAAACATCGGGATGTGCAATCATGGCTGCTTTCACTTGTGTTGTCACCGTCTCCAGCACACTGTACTCCGGCCCGGCTACCTCTATGACCAAAGGGGCCTCATCGGTACCCAGTATAGATTGTAAGGCAGACTCGTCTTTCACAAAAGTATACCTTACATCCGGGTTGTTGCCTAGCGCTTTCCCCAGCAATTGCATAAGTTGTGCAGGGGAATAGGGCAGTGAATCAGAGAGCACTACCTTGAACGTACCCTTGTTCTCCCCTTCCAAAATACTCTTCCTGCTGTCATTTACTGAAGGCCCGGCCACACTGAAAATTTCCACATGTTCTTTGGGCAGCACAGCATAGACCATTGCCTCTATATTTTCCAGTGCATGCGCCGTCATTTCGAGCCGGGTGCCCTCAGGCATAGTGAGGTTGATACTGAATTCCCGGGTATCGGTACCCGGCATAAACTCACTGCCTACTTCATCGATGACCATATAACTTGCAACCACCATCAGTGCACCAGCCAGCACAATGATCCAGCGCAACCTTAATATTTTCTCCAGCAAGTGTCCATACCATACAAATTGAATCGATTTTCCGGTTTTTGGGGCGACCTTTTCCCGAATGGTGTTGCCAAAAAGCATAGGAATGACCAGTATGGCCACAAAAAGGGAAGAAAGCAGCGAAAAGGCCACTGTCCACGCCTGATCTTTAAACAACTCACCACTGGCTCCATGCAAGTATACGATGGGTAGAAAAACGATAATCGTTGTTAGAGTAGAAGCCGTGATGGCCCCGCCTACCTGCGCTGTGCCCTTAATGGCTGCCTCCTTCACCGACATCCCTTCCTCCCGGCAACGGAATATGTTCTCCATCACCACAATGGCATTATCGACGAGCATACCCGCTCCAAGTGCCAGTCCGCCCAGGGTCATTATGTTGAGCGTCAATCCGTTGAAATACATCAGATTGAATGTGGCTACAATAGATATCGGAATAGCCACTGAGACAATGAGTGTGGCCCCTATACGACGAAGAAAAAGAAACAGGATCAACACGGCAAAAGCCACCCCGATGAGGGCCGACTCCTCAACCTCACGGATAGCCGAGGTAATAAAGGTTCCCTGATTCTGCACCACGCTGAATTCATACCCCGGCAACGCTTTCCGAATGTTCTTCATCGCTGCTTCCAGTTGCTCTACGGCCTTTACGGTATTGAATTTGGTCTCCTTATAGATGGACAACCCCAAACAGCGCTGCCCGTTGAGCCGCGTGATGTTTAGGGGCTCACTATTGGTGAATGAAATATCAGCCACATCACTCAGAAATACGGGTACTTTATCTGCAACCGAACCTCCCTGATCTGGCGTAGAGGCTGTGGCCTGAGGCCCTTTGTGTGCCACAACCAGGTTGCGCAGGTCATCCGGATTGGAAAAAAGGCTTACCCCTTTAATCACATATTTCTTATTCATCTCATATATGCTTCCACCGGAGACATTCCGGTTGAAACTATTGATCTGCGCGGCGATCTGATCGGCTGTGAGGCCATGCGCCTCCAGTATGTAGGCATTGGTTCGGATTTCTACCTCCTGGCTTTCCTGTCCTGAAATCTCAACATCGGCAATACCCTCTACCCTGATGAGTTCATTTCTGATGTAATTTTCAGCCACCTTTCTGAGCTCATTGATGTCGCGCGATTGGGAATGACTGAGTCCAATCACCATCACCGGTGTCGCATTGGGATCATAACGGGTAATATTCAACTCATCGATACCGGCATTTTGCGAAAAACCGGCAAGGGATCGCTGCAAGTCCAGAAAGGCCTCATCCATGTCTTTTTCCCAGGCATACTCTACGGTAATCCGGGCCACCCCGACACGTATCACACTACTTACCTCGGTAACACCACTTTGACGAATGGCTGTGGCCTCAATATTTTCAACCAACTGCCTTTCCATCTCTTCAGGGGGCCTTTCCCCGGCACGTATTTCCACATACAGGCGGGGGCTGTTCAGGTCGGGAAAAAGGTCAATGCCCAGCTTGTCATAAGAGATGTAGCCCAGTAGCAGCACACCCATGATAATCATGATGATAGTGACCGGATACCTGACAGAAAAATTGACCAGTTTGTGCATATCGGGATTACTGAATGATGGTTACTTTTGAATGGTTGGTGAGCGTTTCAAAGCCCCGAACCACAAGCCGCTCATTGGGCGCCAAACCCTTGACGACCTCTACCTCATAATCGTTCTCCAGGCCGGTTTCGATGATGCGTTCTACTGCGGCATTTCTCTCTACAATATACACTGTATTGCCCCGCTGTTTTGCCAGAATAATATCTTTTGGTATGACGACAACGCTGTCTTTACGGGCGATGACGAGCTCTGCTTTCACAAACATACCCGGCCTGAAGACCAATTTCCCGTTGTCGAGCGCCAGCGCACTTTTAAAGGTTCTTGTCTCTGGGTCGATGGCCGGGGAGATGGCCGTGATCTTACCGAAGATGGTATCATCGGGCAGGGTATAGTTGGTAATGCGTACCAGGAGATCTTCCCTGATTACGCCCAGTTCCTTTTCCGGAAAGCTAACCTCCAGAAACAACTGGCTGTAATTCATCATTTTCAACAAAGAAGCACCCGTAGCCACCTTTATACCCCTGGTATTATGGGGCAGATCAACAATAAACCCACTAAAAGGTGCATTTACCTTCATTTTCGCCAACTGGATCAGGGCACTTTCGTATGCATACCGGGCATTTACGAAATTAACTTCGGCATTTTTGAGATCCACCTGCGATACCCCGCCCTTTTCATACAGGGACTTTTGCTTTTCAAGCGTCTGCTCCGCTAGCTCTAAATTGAGCTTTTGTGATTCGAGTTTAATTCCATTGCGGTATTCATTGTCTTCAATATTGATTATCGGCGTTCCTTTTTCTACGAAATCGCCTAAAACAAAGGTCTTTCCGGTGCGGGGATTGCGCAAAAGGTGATAATCGCCCTGTAGCTCCGCTTTTAACTCTACCTCCTGTGTAGGATATACCGTACCCGTAGCACTGATAAATTTTTCAATGGAGCGGGTACCTACATCTTCCACAGATACTGGAATGGAGATATCAGCCTCAAGGGGAGTCTGGTTTTTGTTGCAGGAGGAGAGGAGGAGGAAGAGCGCGAAGAGGTACAGAGACGCGGAGGAATTCTCACGGAGGCGTAGAGACGCAGGGAGGTTCCGGGAAGGGAACAGGCAGGCAATGTGTTTCAATATGGAACGCATCATAGCAGGTGATAAAGGTAAATTCATATATCTCATTTCTTTTGAAATTCTTCAGGTAAAATTGTCTGGTTGCTTTTAAAATCCCAGAGTGACTGTATCTTAAGATTTAGTAATTCCAATTGATAGTTGATCATGGCGGTCACCAAATCCATTTTGGCCTGTGAAAGCTGGTTCTGATATTGGTTGAGTTCCATGCCGGTGAGGTCGCCATTTTGGTAGCGTTCCAGGTTGATGTCATAAGTAAGTTGGGCATTGCGCTGGCTTTGGTGTGAAATTTCGATCTGGTTTTCCAGATTTTGCAGGCTGCGATAGATTCTTCTGATATTGATAATAATATCGTTTTTTTGGTCGGTCATAGCCAGTTCCTGGGTTTGTACATTTGATTCGGCTGCATTCAAACGCGATTTTCTTTCTCCCCAGTCCCACAGCGGGATGTTGAATGTAAGAGCCACTTTGGGGTTGTAGGTAGGTGTCTCGTAGATATCGGGGAGTTTCAGATCATCGCCAAAAAGGCCCACAGATATATCAAGATCGCCCCTGAATTCATTGGTGGAATTGGTTCTGACCATATCATTTTGAGAATATATCATACTGATCTCACGCTGCCTGATCTCCATCCGGGAAAGGAGGGCGTGATCAATGGCCTGGTTGAGATCTACTTCCGTGTAGGCCGATTGTACGTTGGCCACCATCTCTATTTCCGCAAGAATGGAAATGCCCAGCAATTGCTTGAAATTGTCTTTTGCGTTTTCCACGATCACCTCCTGATTCCGGGCCGAAGAGCGACTGTTGGCCATGTTCACCTCCGCCTGATAGCGCTCTTCCATGGCGATCAGACCAGATTCAGCTTTATTCTTAATAATCTCAAAATTCTGTTGCTGGCTGATGGCCTCTTCAAGGGCTATACTCAGCCGCTCCTGCTCACGGTAAACATCATAAAAAGACTGGGTGACCTGTCGTTCGATATTGAGCTGCTGGATGGCATGGTTGAGGGCGGCATTCTCCAGGGCAAGCTCAAGCTCGCGCAGTGCCATCCGGGTTCGATTATAGGTAAACAAAGGCTGGTTGTAAGAAAGGTAGAGGTTATTGGAATAGGAGCGGGTGCGTACATCCTGATAGCCCGAATAAGAGTTTTGCCATGACAACCGGTTGGTGAGCGTGAGGGTGCCATCGGTCCAAACGATGGGCTGCCGCACCATGAGGGCTCCATACCACATGAAGTTTTCGTTTGTATACCATGTAGAGAATAAGTCGTTGAACTGTCTGTTCCGTCCCATATCAATGGGGGTGAGTTGTAGAGAAAAGTTGGACTTCAAACGCGACTCTTCCGCATTGAGCGACTCCCTGTTGTACTCCAGGTTGAGTTGCGATCGCCGGATGTCCGGACTGTTCTCCATGGCCAGGCTGAGTGCATCATCCAACGTGAGTACCCGCTGGCCAATGGCTCCATGAGCTGTGGCCATGAATAAAAGCAGTGCGATGTATTTTAGTCTATTCATATTCCTGTTGTTCTTCCTTGCTCTTTGTTCTTGCCCGGTTGTTATGGCCGGACCATGCCTCAAAAATCACCTCTTCACCCATTTTATAGCATCAGCTATGACGATTCGCCCATCAGCGCGGTCGGTGATTTCCACCTGCGCCTCCCCTGGAGAAAGGTAAAATGATCCCAGGTTGTTCCAGCCATTCGCTGCATTTTTCAATTCGATGACGACTTCTTCTGAACCATCATCATGGTATACGGTATAATGATACTTGTCGGGTATGTCGTTGTCATTTCTTCTCAGCGAAGGATTGGACCGACCATCAATATAGGTATAAACATCATAATAAGCCCCCTCCTTTATTTCCACAGTCCAGGTGGCCTTTTTTTTGCCTTCACCATTACTAATAAAATGTGCCGAACGCACTTCCCCACCATAAAACCAGGAAGAGATAGCCGGTGTCCAGTTGTTGGGGGCACGCCACCAGCGAATTTCCACATACCCCTCATCTTCAGCCGCTGCCTCACCTGAGGTCAGATTGGTGACCCAGGCCCTC